>JAAUYW010000028.1 GCA_014804915.1 Desulfovibrio sp.
GCCGCCATTTTCGCAAGCTCAATGCGCTTTGAGGTAGCCACAGCAGCCGCATGCTGAAAAATCTCGTCCACTTTCTTTTGATCAAAAGTGGCGAATTTTTCCTGCGCCGCGCGCACCCGCGCGATTTTCGCATCCAGTTCTTCTTTTGCGCCCATGCCTGTCTCTTGCTTGTGCTTCACCATTTAAATTAAACTCCCTTGTTCCAGCCTTGATTTTCAAAGCGCGCGAGTTTTGGCAAGCTCGCCCATGCGCCTGATCGCCTCCTGCGTATCTTCCGGCGAGCCAAAGGCGGTAAGGCGCGCAAAACCTTCGCCGCTCTTGCCAAAACCAACGCCTGGCGTGCATACCAGAGCAGCCTGCTCAAGCATGATGTCAAAAAATTTCCACGAATCCATACCTGTTTTCACCCACAGATAAGGAGCGTTCACGCCGCCAAAGACCTCCAGGCCAAGATTGCGCATGGCACTGGCAAGCAAATCGGCATTGTCCTGATAGCCCCTTATTATATCCCGCACCTCGCGCCTGCCATTTTCAGTGTAAGTGGCAGCAGCCGCCCTTTGCACAATATACGGGCAGCCATTGTATTTGGTGCATTGCCTGCGGTACCAGCAGGGATTGAGAGCGATTTTGCCGCCTTTGCCATCGCCGATTTTCAGGGTTTTGGGAACCACCACATAGGCGCAGCGCAGGCCGGTAAATCCCGCTGTCTTGGAAAAACTGCGAAATTCAACTGCTACATCCCTGGCGCCCTCGCACTCATAAATGCTGTGCGGCACTTCCGGATCGCGAATAAAGGCCTCGTATGCGGAATCATAGAGAATGACGCTGCCCTCGGCCCTGGCGTAGTCGACCCAGGCCTGCAGGTCCGCCTTGCGCAGCGCGCTGCCTGTGGGATTGTTCGGCGAGCAGATATAAATCATGTCCGGCCGCTTTTCAGGAAATGACGGCACAAAATTATTGGCCGGCGTGCAGGGCAGATACACTATCCGGCTCCAGCGGCCATCAACCTTGTGGCCGGCGCGCCCGGCCAGCACATTGGAATCAACATAAACCGGATAAACAGGATCTGTAACCGCGACAATGCTCTCAACGCTGAACAGCTCCTGAAAATTGGCCACATCCGATTTCGCGCCGTCGCTTACAAAGATCTCGTCAGGCCCAATATCCATGCCCCGGGCGCGATAATCATATTCAACTATGGCGTCGCGCAGAAAATCATAGCCGCCGTAAGGGCCATAGCCATGAAAGCCGGCAGCGGAGCCCATCTCGTCAACCGCGCGATGCAGTGCCTCCACAACTGCCGGAGCCAGCGGCCGCGTAACATCGCCAATGCCCAGGCTGATCACCTTGCGATCAGGATTCCGGTCGCGATATTCAGCGACCTTGCGCTCAATGTCAGCAAAAAGATAATTCGCCTCAAGTTCCAGGAAGCCAGAATTGATGTTGATCACTTTCGCCTCGCGATAATCAATAGAAATATACGCCTTCAAAAACAGTGACTGCCGGGCCGCTCATATACACATGGTTGTCTGCCGCATCCCACCTTATTTTCAGCTCTCCGCCTCGCAGTCCGACCAGGGCCTCGCGGTCAGTCAGGCCATTCAGGACGCAGGCGACAAGCGCCGCGCAGGCGCCGGTTCCGCAGGCCAGCGTTTCGCCGGCTCCCCGCTCCCACACGCGCATCCGAATCCTGTCGCGGCCCAGAACCTGAACAAACTCCGTATTGACGCGCCTGGGAAACCAGGGATGATTCTCAAATTGCGGGCCAAGGACGGGCAGGTCTAGAGCATCAGGATTTTCCACCATAACCACCGCATGGGGATTGCCCATTGAAACGGCGGTAAAGCGATATTCCTGACCGCCAACCTCTATCGCCTCGCCTGTTATCCCGGGCCCCTGTCCAGGCATTGCCACAGGAATCAGCCCGGGCTTCAGCACCGGCTCTCCCATGTCCACAGTCGCGCCAATGACTTCGCCGCCTGAGAATTTCAGCTCCACAGTCTTTACGCCCGCCCCTGTTTCAAGCCGGATTATTTTCTTTCTCGTCAGGCCGGCATCATGGGCGAACTTTGCCACGCACCGGCTGGCATTGCCGCACATTTCCGCTTCGGTGCCGTCCGCATTGAACATTCGCATCCGGATATCGGCAACGGCTGAAGGCCCGACAATCACCAGTCCATCCGAACCCACGCCAAAATGGCGATCGCTTATCCTGACAGCCAGTTCGCCTGGCTCTTTCACTTCCTGCGTGAAACCGTTGAGATAAACATAATCATTGCCCGCGCCCTGCATTTTTGTGAAAGGGATTTTCTCCACGTCCGCCCCCATCCTGATCCTGTCCGCGCTCCTTCCAGACAATCTCCCATAAGCCGGAATTACGCGCAGACTTCTTTGCGCGGCTGCAAGAATGCGATCCGCGCAGCCAGACTCGCTCAGGCTAGAAATAATTGTTGCGACGGTTTAAGTAAAGACTGCCAAAAGCCCAGGGCTTTTGCCTACAGGTCATTTTCCGCAAGCCAGCAGGCAAATGTTTCCGCTGCGCGCCTGGCATAGGCCTGCTTGCGCTCCTTTTTGGGCTGCCGGCCAGAGAGCTGGGGCATCAGGCCAAAATTAACATTCGAAGGCTGAAAATCCCTTGCCGGCGTTTGCAAATGGCCCAGCAGGGCGCCCAGGGCCGTTTCCCTGGGGGGCTGCGCCAGCTCCCTGCCCCATGCGCGCCTTGCAAGCGCGAGACCAAGCCAGAGTCCGCATGCTGCGGATTCCACATAGCCTTCAACGCCAGTGATTTGCCCGGCAAGATAAATTCCCGGCCTTGCCTTCAGCGAAAGATCGCTGTTCAGCACATGCGGCGCATGCACGTACGTATTGCGATGCATGCTGCCATAGCGGCAGAATTCCGCGTCCTTCATGCCTGGCACCAGACTGAATATGCGCTTCTGCTCCGCCTGGAGCAGGCGCGTCTGGCAGCCAACCAGATTGCAGGTCGCCATGTCCCGGCTCTCGGCCCGCAATTGCAGGACAGCGTAGGGACGTTTGCCAGTGGCAGGATCAATCAGGCCGACCGGCTTCAATGGCCCGAAACTGAGCGTCTTCGGCCCGGCAGCCGCAAGGGCCTCGATTGGCATGCAGCCTTCAAAATGCCTGATCTTTTCAAATTCACGTCCGGCNCAGGTTTTGCCTGCCAGGAGCTCCTCATAAAAGCGAAAATATTCCTCCCTGTTCATTGGACAATTGAGATAATCGCCCTCCCCTTCAGAATGGCGCGAAGCGCGGAACACGATCCTGTGATCAAGCGAATCTGTCCAGACTATCGGCGCTATCGCATCGTAAAAATAGCAGCCTTCACTGCCGATAATTCCAGCCAGGGAGCCGGCGAGATTTTCCGAAGCAAGCGGCCCGGCTGCGACAACAATCCCCANGGGTCCNCTCCGGGCCAAAATCTCCTCGTCCAGCGAGACAATTTGCCGCGACACCAGCTCAATCAGCGCGCTGCTGTCAATCGCGGCGCGCATGTTTTCCGAAAATGCCTTGCGATCCACAGCCAGCGCCCGGTCGGCAGGCACGCGGCAGGCATCAGCGCAAGCCATTACCTGGCTNCCNAGGCTGCGCAACTCGGCATGCAATAGCCCAATCGCGCTTGCGCCATCATCGGAGCGCAATGAGTTGGAACAAACCAGCTCCGCCACNTCGTCGCTCGCATGNGCNGGCGAACGGAAAAGGGGNTTCTGCTCGAACAGTTTTACCGAAAAGCCGGCTCTTGCCAGCGCAAGCGCGCATTCGCAGCCTGCCAGGCCGGCCCCTATAATCGCGAAATCACTCATTTGCTGCGTTGCCTGGCTTNCTGGCGAAAATCTGCTCGGTTTTTGCAATACCGGCCCTGCGNACTGTCCTGGCNNCGGCAACAGGCCTTGATCTGGGCTCGCGCCGCTTGCGCTCCGGAATCCTCGCCGGAGCAGNAGCTTCCAGATTTGCCNTGCGCGCTTCCTGGCGCATGATTACTGNNTCAATCTCCTCCAGNCTTTCCTGCAANCCGAGCAGGCGATTCTTTTGCCGCTCCGCCTCAGACGCGTATTGGCCTGCCTCGGCGCAGGCCGCTTCCGCTTCCTCCTGGCAGNACTTGCGCCTTTCCGCCAGCGCGGCAANTTCCCCGGAAAGCCCTGTCGCCTCGCTCTGCAGCCTTGTTTTTTCCGCCTCTATTTCACGAATCCGGTTTTGGAGCCCGGACTCCGAAAGCTCAAGCTGGCGAATATGCGCTGTCTGTTCCANAATTTGCTCATTTTTCACAGCNGCGGCCTGCCTGGCCTGCGCAATGAATTGCTGCAGCCTGCGCTTTTCCTCCCTGAGNGGTCCAAGCTCNGCTCCCAGCTTTTCCTTCTCTTCAGCCAGACTATCAACCTGCCTGCGCAAGGACTCATTGCGCATTTCCTGCTCCGCCATAACCCCCAGCCGGATCCGCCCCTGCTCAAGCTGGTCTTCGATATTCTTCACTTCCTGGCGCGCGGCTTCCAGGCTTTTGCGCCTTTCCTCCAGGGCGCTGATTTCAGCCTCGAGCCTGGAGAGCAGATTGCGCTTTCTGGCAACGAGCAGATCCAGTTCCGACGCATGCTTGAGACTGCTCGCGCTTTCGCGCTTGCGCTCTTCCAGCTTCCTTTCAAGCTGCTCCAGCTCCACGCGCATCAATTCCTGGTTGTGCCTCTCGGCCTCGTATTTGCGCAATTCGTCTTTCTGAGCCTGGAGGGTGGCGCNCAGCGCGGCCACATCAGCTTCAAGCTGCTCCTTTTTAGCGGCCAGCTCGCCAACTGTCCCCGCATCGACTGCCAGCGCNGCGAGCCTGGAGCGCTGATACAGATGNAAGCCAAAAATNACGAGCAGGAGCANCAACANAAGCGCAGCNGCAGCCAGCCAGAGCGCGGCAGGCAGAACCGGAATCATCATTGCTCCGCCCCCGCGTCAGATGCCGGACTGGGCGCGGCTTTGCCTGGCGAATCGATTTGCGTCCGAATTTCNCCCAGCAGGGNTTCCAGCTGGCTTCCCCTGCGCCTGTTTTCGCTGATTTCCTCCCCAAGCTGCCTGGCAAGGCCCGCCAGATCTTTCAGTCTGCCGTTCTGGGCGNCCAGCAATTTTTCCAGCTCGCCGCTATGCCTGTCCGCNAGNTCGAGCCGGCTTTTAAAAATCTCCGCCTGGGTTGCCAGCGCCTGGGCGCTTTGCCCAAGCGTCGCTCCGGCTTCCAGACTCGCCTGCGCCCCCTGCTTTTCCTTGTCCGCNGCAGTTTGAAGCGCCATTATCTTTTCGCCAATCTCNTCAAGCTGCCCGCGCTGCCGCGCGATCAGGTCTGCCAGCTGGCCAGCCGCGCCTGCGGAACGTTCAAGCTGCGTTTTCAGCTCCTGGGTATTGCCTGTCAGCGCCTGCGCCGCCGCNCCAAGNGAGGCGCGCACTTGCGCATCTTCATGCGCCAGCTTGCGCAAGGCAGTAGTCTCGCTGGCCAGGGAGGACTGCAATCTGCTGTCCAGGCCCCGCACAGAGTCCATTGCCGCGGCCAGCTTCNTGTTGCCGGCCTGCAGGCTGTCAATCTGCGCCTGAATAGACTGATTCCAGTTTCCAGACTGCTTCAGCAGGCCTGCAAAATTTTGCCTGTCCTTTTTGAAGGCATCCAGATTCGAGGCAAAAGACTGCCTGTCCACATCTAGCGNCGCCAGGGAATTGCCCAGTCNTGCCGCCACTTTTTCCATATCCGCCANTTTCAGCCCGTAATCNGTAGTGGCAGCTTCCGCCCTGTTGAGAATGGCGCCAAATTTCTCCACCAGCCCATTGATATTCTTCTCGAAGCTGGCATATAGCTCCCTGTCCACGTTCATTCTGGCCAGCAATTCTTCCAGATGCCTGCGATTTGCCTCCAGAACCTCGACCTTTGAGATCAACGTGGCTTCCTGCTGCCTCTTCTTTGCCATCTCCGCCCGCAAGCCCTCCTCGCTTGCCTTCAGCGCGGCCACTTCCTGACTTATGGTTTCCCTTTCCGGCTTGAGCTTGCCAAGCTCGGCCCTGATTTTGCCCAGCTCGGTCTCGTTTTCCTGGGTCTGGGTTTCGAGGGCGGCCACCCTGCCAGCAAGCCTGGAAGCCTTGCCAGCCAGCTCTTCCCCTTGCGCCTCAAGACCAGCGTTGCTCTCTTCCAGATGCTTCTTGCGATCTTCCAGTCTTGCTACTTCCCCGGCAAGAAAACGATGCCGCTCGGTCATTTGCGGCAGCTCGCCGCCATAAGTGAGAAAAGCGTCGCGGTCGCGCTCCAGCAGAAGCCGCTCGCGCGCAAGCTCCTGCCATTCGCTTTCAAGCGCGAAAATCTTCCAGCCACACACACAAACAAGCCCCAGCGCCAGCGCCAGCGCCAGCCCCATGACGAACAGGGAAGGAAATGAGCGATCCAGGGCGCTGCCCTGGCCAGAACGTTGTGCCACCCGGCTCTCCCGATATTGATTTAATCAGCTCTATCAATTATTGTTACATGCGCCTGAAATTGCCCCTGGGCAGAATTGCGGTCGGCCCTGGCGCGGTCGCGCCGGCGTCTTTGCAGGCAAAACAGGCGCTGCGTTCGTAATTTCATTTATCGGCCACAGTATAATAACTAACGGCTTTCGGAACCGTCAAGCTGGCAGGAAATCTCCCGCGCCTGTGCCGGCCAGCTGACCAACAGGAGATCTGCCTATGCGCCTGGGCGATGACTACGTCGGATTTATTGTCGCTGCCATAATTCTTTTGCCGGTTTTAATTGTGCTGATTGCGAAGGGCATTTATGTTGTGCGCCAGCAGACAGCCTGCGTGGTGGAACGTTTTGGCCGCTTCCGGCGCATTCTCATGCCTGGCCTCAATCTGGTCATCCCGTTTGTGGATCGCGTTTCCAGGCCAATTTCATTGCGCATTGTCCAGCTTGATATCAAGGTCGATACCAAAACGGAAGATAACGTGTTTGTCAAAGTGCCGGTCGCAGTGCAGTATCAGGTGAATCCTGACAAGGTTCGCGAGGCTTTTTACAAGCTTGAAGATCCGGAAGAGCAAATAGAGAGCTATGTCTTTGACATCGTGAGGGCGGAAGTGCCACGCAAGACCCTGGATGCCCTTTTCCTCTCCAAGGATGACATTTCCGAAGCTGTTCAGGAATCCCTGCAGAAAGTCATGGACGAATACGGCTTTATCATTCGCCGCAGCCTGATTACAGACATCACGCCGGACGCCAAGGTGGCAGCAGCGATGAATTCAATCAACGCGGCCAAGCGCAACCGCGAAGCAGCGGAACATGAGGCCGAAGCCGCCAGAATCAAGCTCGTGGCTGCGGCAGCCGCAGAAGCGGAAAGCAAGAAGCTGCAGGGCGAGGGCACTGCCAGCCAGCGCAAGGCCATCGCCCTGGGCATTGCCGAAAGCGTCCGCATTCTCAATGACGCCGGCGTTTCAGAGCGCGAAGCCAATGCCATTCTGCTGGCTACCCAGTATTTTGACATGCAGCAAAGCCTGGGCCAGGCCTCCAGGGCCACGACCATCTTTACTCCGCTTACGGCAAATGGCGGCGGCCAGGCCCTTACGGAGATAATGGCGGCCCTGGCAGCATTCAAAAATTACGATGGCAAGAGCGGCCAGCAAACGGAATGATTTGCTAAACCAGGCCTGAAAGGCTTGCGGCAATCAGGGCCGCGTCCTCCACAGGGCGTGATCCGATCTCCGGAATCGAACAGCTGCCGCCGCAGACTACCTCGCCGCCAGCCAGCCGCGCCTGACCGCCCGCTATTATCCGTCCGTATGGCAGTTGCTCGCGCATATCCTCATGATCCACTTTTTGCGGAAACAGAAAGGGCACTGCCTGGCCGGCGAAATCTTCCACGATCAGGTAATTCAGCATGCCCCCTCACTTTGAGCGCACTGCCTTGCGGTATTGCTCAACCGCGCGGCTATGCTCTTCAAAATTACGCGAAAAAGTATGAGAGTCTCCTGCGCCAGTCGCGACGAAGAACAGATAATTGTGTTTTTCCGGCTGAATGGCCGCCTGCAGGGCTGCCAGGCCAAAAGAGGAGATCGGCCCTGGCGGCAAGCCTGGGTAAAGATATGTATTATAGCCATTGGCAGGATCTTCCAGATTGACGCGCCGCAGCCTGCCCTTGAAAGTCGGCCCCATGCCATAGATTACTGTGGGATCAGCCTGCAGGAGCATATTGCGCGCCAGCCGGTTTTCATATACGCCTGCCACGCGCCTGCGCTCGCCTGGCACGCCGGTTTCCTTTTCAACAATTGAAGCCAGAGTAGCCCATTTCTTCAGGTCGTCGCGATTCGGTTTGGGCAATTTGCCTGGCTCTGGTTCATCCTGGCCTGGCCACAGCGTCGCGGTTTTGCGCCAGAAGTTGTCCACCAGCCTGCCAGCCACTGACCTGGCCTGGGCGCGCCACTCGGCCAGCAGCCGCTTATCAGCCTCATTGGCAGGATGAAAGGCCGGCGGCGGCATCTCTGAATCCGGCTTTTTCAGGAGATATGTATCCGGCATCAGGAAACCCTCCGCCGTGGCAAAGGGAATGCCATAATGGCGCAAAAAAGCCGGATCACGGATGACAGCCTCGAAATCCTCGGCTCTGGCCAGGCCATTTTCCTCAAGCAGCCTGGCAGTCTGCCACCAGGTAAGCCCCTCGGGAATTGTGATCCGGTACAGGGCAGGCATGCCATTTACGAGAGTATCCAGGGTTTTTTCGGGCAGCCAGCCGGTATTGACGAGAAATCTGCCGGCCTGCAATTTATGCGCGGATTTTTTCAGACGGGCCAGCCACTTGAATTTGCGACTGTCCGTGATTGCGCCCTTTTGCTCCAGATCATCCGCGATCTGCGCGAGATTCGCGCCGGCAGGCACATCAATATAGATATCCTCGCCATGGGCATGCGGCGGCGTGGTCAGAAAAACCCGCGCCTCGTAACCTATCCAGATGGCTCCGGCTACCGCAAGAAGAAACAGGACAAGGGCCAGCCGAAGCAGTTTTTTCACAATCGCAACCGCGCATGTTCAGGTTGTTCCAGAAAAGAGGCCAGAATTCTGCAGGCAGCCTGCGCATCCAGGCAGGCCGCCCTTTTCTTGCACCCCTCAAGATCCTTGCCTGCCTCAAAGCTGCTCAGGAACTCCGGAACGAGGAATACCGGCAGATTCAGCCTGCGCCCTATTCTGGCGCCAATATTGCGCGCCTGCCTGGACATCCCGCTTTCCGAGCCATCGCCATGCAGGGGCAGGCCAAGCGCTATCGCCTCAATTCCATAGGCGGCAGCAATATCGGCAAGCGCGTCAAGCTGCTTTTTCCGGCTGCCAAATTCGGAGAGTTCAAGAACGCGCAGGGGCACTGCCATCCGCCCTTCCGGATCTGACATGGCCAGGCCGGTGCGCTCAAGCCCGTAATCAATTCCCAAAAATTTCGGCATCAGCCAAGACCCATTTTCTGCCTGACTACGGCCATTGTGCCAGAAGCGAATTCAGCTGCCGCAGCATCCCCCTGCTTCAGGATTGCGAGAATATCGCCGTCTTTCAGGCCGGAGCGCCGCTCCTGCAGCGGGCGCAGGAAATTTTCCAGATTCGCAAGAAAAATTTTCTTGCAGTCCACGCAGCCAAATGTGGCCTGCACGCAACCCGCGCGGATCTCTTCCCGCTGTTCCTGGCTGGAGAGCAGCAGGTGATAGGGAAACAGATTGCACTCATCCGGATTGCCAGGATCGGATTTACGCAACCGCGCCGGATCTGTGTACATGCCCCGGATTTTCCTGCCAAGCTCTGTGAGGTTTTCCGAAAGAAAAATGCCATTGCCGTAGCTTTTGGACATTTTTCTGCCATCAAGGCCAGGACATTTGGCCGCTGCTGTAAGCATCGCCTTTGGCTCCGGAAAGAATTCGCCATAAAGATAATTGAACCTTCTGGCAATCTCCCGCGTCAGCTCCAGATGCGGCAGCTGATCCTCCCCGACTGGCACGCCAGCTGGCAAATAGAGCAGAATATCGGCCGCCATCAGCACTGGATAACAAAGGAAACCGGCATTTCCCAGATCCTTGCTGGTTATTTGCTGCAATTGTTCCTTGTAGGTTGGATTGCGCTCAAGCCAGGAAACCGGCGTAATCATGGAGAGCAGAAGGGAAAGATCCGCATGCTCGCTTACGCGTGACTGGCGGAAAATGACGCACCTTGCAGGATCAAGGCCGGATGCGATCCAGTCCTTGACCATTTCAATAGTGTTATGGCCGATGTTTGCGGGACTGGCATAATCGCTTGTGAGCGCGTGAAAATCCGCGACAAAAAAATAGGCCTGGTAACTTTCCTGCAGCTCAATCCAGTTTTTCAGAACGCCAAAATAGTGGCCAATATGCAAAGGGCCCGTAGGCCGCATTCCTGAAACTGTGCGCGGTTTATCACTCATGCGAGACTGATCCTTTTCTGCTTTCACATAAGTCCCAGCGCGCCGAACAGCAATGTAGCCGACCAGCGCACAAGCGGCCCCAGGGTCATGCCCAGCAATCCGGTTGCCAGCAGGACGATCAGGATTATAAATCCGTATCTGCCTATCTGCAAATACTGCGCGGCCAGCCGCGGCGACAGGAAATAGGCGAGAATCTTGCTGCCATCCAGCGGGGGCACTGGAATCAGGTTGAGCCAGCCCAGGCCAAAATTGATAATGACGCCAGCCTGCAAAGACGATATGGCGAATGAATACCAGACATGGGATTTGTATTGGCCGTACGGCAAAAAATAAAGCGTTGCCAGAAGCCCCACGCCAAAAGCGCAGGCGAGAATAAA
>JAAUYW010000029.1 GCA_014804915.1 Desulfovibrio sp.
CTGGATCGCCACCTTTCCGAAAAGCGCGTCTTTCCCGCCATTGACATCAACCGCACAGGCACGCGCAAGGAAGACCTGCTCCTGCCCGAGGATGTTCTCAACCGCGTCTGGATCTTGCGCAAGATCCTGGCTCCCATGGCCGCAATTGACAGCATGGAATTTCTGCTCGATAAAATGCGGCCATTCAAGTCTAATGAGGAATTTCTCAGGGGCATGGGCAAATAGCCGCAGAAAGCCCGATCCCGTTGAAGGCGATCATCCTGGACGGCCAGCGCCCAGGATGGAATTTGGCCTTTGGCAGGCGAGCTAGAGCGCCTTCCTTATCGCCTCCAGCACTGGCGCGTAATCCGGCTGCCGCGTGATCTCCGGCACAAGCTGGCAATAGGTCAGAATGCCATTTTTATCTATCACAAACACAGCGCGCGCCAGCAGTTTCAGCTCCTGAATCAGCACGCCGTAATGGCGGCCAAAATCGTGTTCCTTGTAGTCTGACAACGTTACGATATTCTTTATGCCGGCCGTGCCGCACCAGCGCGCCTGGGCAAAGGGCGTGTCGCAGCTGACAACCGCGATCCTGACCTGGTCGGACAGCTTGCTGGCCTCGTCATTGAAATGCCTGCCCTCAAGATCGCACACCGGCGTGTCTATGGATGGCACTGAAGCGAGCACCAGCACGTTGCCCAGATAGTCGCGCAGCCTTTTTTCGGAAAGGTCGGTCGCTGTAAGCGTGAAAGAGGGCGCCTGGGTATTCGGGACTGGCAGCTCGCCTTCCAGATGCAATGGCTTGCCTTCAAATGTGACTGTTCTCACTGTTTGCTCCTTGGGCCTCAATTGGGAGGGAAAAAGGCGCCGGCCCTGGCAGGGCAGGCTTTCGGGCAAGCATTGCCCTGAACGCGGCCTTTGTCAAGCTGACATATCCGCGTATTTTGGGCAAAAAAAGGGGGCCTTGCGGCCCCCGAACCGGCTGATCGGAGTTTATGCTAGAAAGTTCCGGTTGAAGCCACTCCGACGAGCATGGTGCAGATGATGCCCACAACTATGCCATAGAGCAGGAAAGGCCAGAAGGTCTTGCGCATCACTTCGCCTTCGCGGCCGGAGAGGCCGACGACTGCGCAGGCGGCCACGATATTGTGGATGCAGATCATGTTGCCCATTGCGCCGCCCACTGTCTGCGCGCCTTCAATGATGGTGCGCGGCAGGTCCAGCATTCCGGCCATGCCCCACTGGAATTCGGCGAACATGAGGTCTGAAATGGTTGCCGAGCCGGTGATGAAGGCGCCAAGACCGCCGACAAACGCGGCCAGGAAAGGCCAGATCTGGCCGGCGGCATTACCCACTGTGGTAGCCAGCGCCATTGGCATGGAGGGCAGGGTGGCTGCGAGCGTGGTCGGGTCGCCAGTAACAGCTGCCAGAGCCGGGCCGTTGACTGCGGAGCCGCGGAAGATCGCCACAAGGGCCACTGCGAAGAACAGGGCGATTGTGGGCGATTTCATTTTCGCGAAGCTGATGGACCAGGCTTCCTTGACTGCCTGGCTGCTCATCTTGTGCATTGGAATGGTCAGCAAGGCGACAAAAATGAAGAATGTGCCTGGCAGATAGAGATAGGTAATGCCTTCGCTGATGTCCTTGAAGCCGAGGATATTGGAATAGGTGATTTTCTGGGCAGTCATCCAGCCCTTGATGCCAAGCTCCGGAATACGGGAAATGACGAGCAGGACGCAGATTATGACATAGGGCATCCAGGCCATAAGCTGGCTCATTCTCGCCTGGAACTTCGTATTGATAATCTTGCTGTCAGTTCCGGACCATTCGGCAGGCCATTTGGAAGGGTCGCCAAAGCCCCATTCATCCCTTGGCACGCAAATGCCCATTTTCGCGCCCCAGACGACAACGCCAAGGCCGATAAGGCCGCCGAGCATTGAGGGAAATTCCGGGCCAAGCGCCCAGGCGCAGAAGAAATAGGGAATCAGGAAGCAGGTGGCTGCGAAAATGCAGAATTTCCAGGCGCGCAGGCCGGGAGCCCAGGATCTTTCGGGTCCCCAGAAGCGGCTCATGAAGCCAAGCATGAAAATCATGATGATGTAGGCCATAGGGCCATGCATCAGGGTAGCCCATTCGCCAGTTATTTTTGCAAAGCCGTCAAAACCGGCAAAGCCTATGGACTGTCCGGCAGAGGCCGCGGCTGCGGCCGCGGAGTCCACGTCGCCCTTGAGCAGGCCAAAGCCGACGAGAATCGGCGTGCCGACCGCGCCGAATGAAACTGGCACCGAGTCGAATACAAGGCAGACGACGGCTGCGGCCATTGCGGGAAAGCCAAGGCCGAGCAGCAGGGGCGCCGCAAGGGCGGCTGGCGTGCCGAAGCCGGCTGCGCCTTCAATGAAGGCAGCGAACAGGAAGCCGATTATGATTGCCTGCACGCGCTTGTCCGGGCTGACATTCTGCATTCCATACTGGATGGTTTCCATGCCGCCGCTTTTCTCAAGCGTGTAAAGAATCAGAATGGCGCCAAAAACGATAATCAGGACGCCGATGGCGATTATGACGCCCTGGATGGAAAGCGCGGCCAGGCGCAGGATGGGCAGATCCCAGCCATAGATGCCGGCCACAACGCAAGTGGCCCAGGCAAAGGGCATTGCGCGCGTCGCAGGCCAGCGCATGCCAACCATCAGCACCAGCGCGACAACTATTGGCAATATCGCCAGCAANGCCAGAAAAGCAGTGGACATATCTCCTCCCGNATTTACAAGATCCCCCAGGCTGGCAAACGGCAGCCCTGCCGNNTTCCCAAACCCCCAGAATTTAAAATCGTTACAAAAAANANCCAGAAATTGCAACAGGCTGAAAAATCCTCAATCGTTGCAATTGCAGTGAAGGTTCTTTTCGTTGAGAAGGCAGATTTTATGCCACCAGCCAAGCGGCCGGTAAACTGAAATAAGGCACATGGAAAGGATTATGGCGGTCTGGATGGCAATCGCCCAGATCGCGTCAGGCAGAATCAGGGAGCGCATGAACAGGAGCGGCCCGTCCAGATTGCAGGGGGCAAGCCAGGCAATCAGGCTGTCGCCCAGGGAACTCCAGAAGATCAGGCCCCAGAAACACGCGCTGGCAGTGATGATCCATTTGTAAATGATCCAGAGAAAGCGGAAAAAGCCGATCGCTGTGCAGAGCGAATAAAAGAGTCCGGTGAGGATGCAGCCAAACAGGCCTGGCATGACCACCCAGGTGTCAATGAAACGGGAACATGAGGCAATGGTCTGGGCGGTTGCTGCGTCCGTCGCGATTGTGCGCATCAGGTGCAGGGCCTGCATTGCGAAGGCGCCGCCGCCCCAGGCGATTGAGGCGAGAATGTGGATTGCCTTGATATTTTTGAGGACATGATTTTCGCGAAAGCGATAGCCTTTGCCTCTCAAGCCGAAAGATTTTACTTCCTGATCGCGCATGGCAACTCCCGGGCCGTTTTGCATGTAATAAATCGGGCGATGCTGCCACAATATCGCCAGTGCACGGAGAAAGCCAGAATTGGCCCTGTTGTCCGTAAATCCGGACATGTATTATCACATGTCCGGAAATGTGGACATATCCGCATTTCCGCAGTTCGGGATTCCCCAACTAATTCGCGCCTGATTTCCAGCGTCAGCCGCGGCATGGACTTTGCTCTTCGGGGATGGCGCGTGAGCGCGAATTACAAACACAAATTTTGAGCGAGGGAAATCATGCCCAGAATGACACCAAGCGAGGCTATGGCTGAAGTGCTTGTGGAAGAAGGCATTACCCATGTAGCCGGTATCCTGGGATCCGCCTACATGGATCTGCTGGATCTTTTTCCGGCCGCAGGCATTGATTTTATTTCGGTCAGGCACGAGCAGACGGCCGGCCACATGGAAGACGCCTATGGCCGCATCACAGGCAAGGCAGGCGTGGTGATTGGCCAGAATGGCCCTGGCATCACCAACTATGTAACAGCCGTGGCGACAGCCAACATGGCGCACACGCCGCTGATCGTCATCTCGCCCTCCGCCGGCTCGGCCTCGGTCGGCTGGGATGGCTTCCAGGAATGCGACACCTGGGACATTTTCAAGCCAATCACGAAGCTCTCCCTGCGCGTGCCCCATCCCAGCCGCGCTGGCGACGTATTGAGAACCGCCTTTCGCGCGGCCTATGCCTTGCATGGCCCGGTGCTGGTCGACATCCCCCGCGACTATTTTTATGGCGAAATAAACGAGGAGATTCTCAAGCCCTCCCAGTATCGCGTGACTCCTGGCGGCATCGGCAATCCCGAAATCTTTGACCAGGCTGTTGAAGTGCTGAAAAACGCCAAGAATCCGGTTATTGTTTCCGGCCGCGGCGTAGTTGACGACGAGTGCATTCCGGATGTGGCCAAACTGGCTGAGCTGCTCGCGGCTCCGGTTGCCTGCAGCTATCTGCACAATGACGCGTTCCCTGCGGACAATCCGCTTTGGGCCGGGCCAATCGGCTACATGGGCTCCCATGCGGCCATGCGCCTGATGGAGCAGGCGGATGTGATTTTGGCCATTGGCTCGCGCCTGTCCTATTTTGGCACCCTGCCGCAGGATGGCATCAACTATTTCCCGAAGAGCGCGAAGATCGTGCAGATTGACATCAATCCGATGAACATTGCGCGTACGCATCCGATCACAGTGGGCATTTGCGGCACAGCCAAGGCCTCGACAGCCGAGCTGCTGCGCCGTCTGACTGAAGCCGGCGTCAAGCGCGACACCCAGGCCGCTGTCAACAAGGTGAAGGCCGAGCTTGCCGCATGGCGCAAGGAGATTGACGCGATTGCCAACGAGCCGACTCAGGAAGGCCGCATGCATCCGCGCAAGGCCCTGGAAGTGGTCGCAGATTTCATATACAATACCGACGCGATCGCCACAACCGACATTGGCAACACCTCTTCAACTGCAAACAGCTATTTGCGCTTCAAGCATGCCAAGCGCGATATCGCCACGCTGACATTCGGCAACACGGGCTTTGCCTATCAGGCCGGCCTTGGCGCCCAGCTGGCCTGCCCTGACAAGAACGTGGTGGCCATAGTCGGCGACGGCGCCTGGGGCATGAGCCTGTTTGAAGTGCCCACGGCCTGCCAGTTCAAGCTGCCGGTAATTGCGACAGTCTATAATAATGGCGCCTGGTGCGCGGAAAAGAAGAACCAGATTGATTTCTACAACAACCGCTTTGTTGGCGCCGACATCTGGTCCAAATCCTACGCCAAGATCGCCGAGGCGATGGGCGCGGACGGCTATACTGTCAACAACCAGGCTGATCTCAAGAACGCGCTGGAAACCGCGGCCAAGAAGCGCAATCCCGCGGTTATTGAAATCATGACGGACGGCACGCGTCTTGCGCCGCCATTCCGCCGCGACGCTCTCGCGTTGCCAACCCGCTATCTGCCAAAGTACGAGAAGCTGGACAAGAAGTACTTTGAAAAATAGCGTCTAGAATCAGATCACATCGGAAAAGGGAAGGCGCGGAGCATTTTCCGCGCCTGTCCTGTTTGTTCGCATTTAAACGGTCATGGCTAATGGGAAAATTTGATGAAGCCGTTTATACGCAACAGGCCCTATACGGGCAGGATTCAGGCTGTCATTCTTGACTGGGCCGGCACAGCCGTGGATTTTGGCTGTTTTGGGCCGGTGGCTGTGTTCCAGGCCGCGTTTGAGCATTTCGGGCTTGCGCCGACGCTTGAGGAAACGCGCGAGCCAATGGGCATAGCCAAGCGCGATCATGTGGCGCGAATGCTGGCAATGCCGCGCATTTCCAGGCAATGGCAGTCGGCCTGGGGCAGATTGCCCCTTGAAGAGGATATTGACGCGATTTACGCCAAAACCCTTGAACTGATGCCAGGCACGCTGGCAAGCCACGCCGAGCCTGTGCCAGGCTGCGGGGATGCGCTTTCGGCCTTGCGCGACGCTGGCATTAAAATTGGCTCCTGCACAGGCTATACGCGGCCAATGATGACGGAGCTGATACCCCGGGCAAGGGCCGCTGGCTTTGACCCCGATTGCCTGGTTTGCTCCGACGAGGTCCCGCAAGGCAGGCCGTGGCCCTGGATGTGCTGGCGAAACTGCGAAAACCTGGACGTTTTTCCACCTGAGGCGGTTGTAAAGGCTGGCGATACTGTCGCTGATATTGAAGAGGGGCTGAATGCCGGCTGCTGGAGCGTGGGCATGGTTGAAAGCTCGAGCGGCGTGGGGCTTGCGCCAGAGGAGCGGGCGGCCATGCCTGCTGACAGGCTGGCAAGCCTGGACAGGGCGCAGGCGGAAAAGCTGCTGGCTGCAGGCGCGCATTTTGTGATTGCGGGCATGGCCGATCTTCCAGTATTATGCGCGAAGATAAATGCCCTGCTTGCCCAGGGAAAACCGCCAGGAAGGGGAGCCGCCAATGCCTGACAGCCTGCTTGCCACGCTTTTTCCGGATGCGTCGTTTCTGCCAGTCAATGACAAGCTGTATGTGGCGGCCAGGGAGCATCTTGACCGGCTCACCAAGCCTGTAGGCAGCCTTGGCGAGCTTGAGCGCGTAGCCACGCGCCTTTATGCGATCAATGGCGGCAGGACGCCAATAAGGGTTGATCCGGCCTTGCTCTACATTGTCGCTGGCGATCATGGTATTGCGGCGCGGGATGTCTCGCCTTACCCGCAGGCGATAACGCGCAGGATGGCTGCCAATTTTCTGGAAGGCGGCGCGGCCAGCAATGTGATTTGCCGCGCTTCGCGCATTCATCACCGCATGATAGACGCCGGCTGCGCTGGCGAGCCTTTTGCGCCGCATCCGCTCCTGCTGGATCGCCGTCTTGGCTCTGGCACTGCGGATATCACTCTCGGGCCGGCGATGAGCGTGGCCACGTGCGAGGGCGGCCTGCGGGCGGGGTTCGCGCTCAGCCTCGAGGCCGCCCAGAATGGCTACGCCCTGCTGGCAACAGGGGAAATCGGCATTGCCAATTCATCGTCTGCAGCAGCGCTTTTTTGCGCCCTGCTCGGCCTGAAGCCCGAAGACGCGGTCGGGCCGGGAGCTGGCGCGCCGCCGGCAATGATCGCGCGCAAGACAGAAATGATTCACAAGGCGCTTGAGGCCAACGCGCAGGCGATAGAATCCGGAAACCCGGTCCGGATTCTTGCCGCGGTTGGCGGATTTGAGCTTGTCATTCTCGCCGGCCTCATGCTGGGCTGCGCAAGCCAGAGACTGCCTTTTGTGGTGGATGGCTATATTTGCGCGTCTGCTTACGCGGCGGCCAGGGCGTTATTCGCGCCTATTTCGGATTACGCGTTTTTTTCCCATCAGCCGGCAGAGCCGGGCTTTGCCAGGGCTTTTGAAAAGCTGGCCCCGCTGCAAACGCCGCTGCTAAATCTGGCCATGCGCCTTGGAGAGGGCACAGGCGCGGCCCTGGCAATCCCGATTTTGCGGTCTGCCGCGGCCATCTATAATGAAATGGCGACTTTCGAGACTGCCGCCCGCAATGCGGAGCGCGGCAAATAGCAGGCATGGCGATGCCGGACGGGAGCGCTGGCCGCGCGCTTGAGGCGGCGAACGTAAGCCGCGCGTTTGCCGTAAGATCCGGCCTGTTCGGGCGCCCCGGGAAGCTGCGGGCTGTGGACGATGTTTCCTTCAGCCTTTGCCCGGGCGAGAGTCTCGGCCTGGTGGGCGAATCCGGCTGCGGCAAATCGACGCTTGGCCGCATTGCCTGCGGACTTTTGCCGCCTACAGCTGGAAAGATGCTTTTTTGCGGCAGGCAATTGCCTGGAGCCGGCGCCGGCAGCTGGGCAGCAGGACGCATTCAGATGATTTTTCAGGATCCGGCTTCATCGCTGGATCCGCGCATGACTGCCGCCCGCTCTGTCGCGGAGCCGCTGCTGGCCAGCGGCGTTTCCCGCAGGGATGCCCTTGCCAGGGCGGACGCGCTGCTGGAGCAGGTAGGGCTTGGCGGCCTTGGCAGGCGCTATCCGCATCAGTTTTCCGGCGGCCAGAGGCAGAGAATCGCAATCGCGCGCAGCATTGCCACGCAGCCGGATGTGATTGTCTGCGACGAGCCTGTATCCGCGCTGGATGCCTCTGTGCAGGCGCAGATTCTGAATTTGCTGCGCGACGCGCAGGAGCGGTTTGGGCCGGCCTATCTTTTCATCTCGCATGATCTGGCAGTTGTTGGCTTCATGTGCAGCCGGATTCTGGTCATGTACCTGGGGCAGATTGTGGAGGAGGCCGGCCGCGACGAGCTTTTTGCCAATGCGGCCCATCCCTACAGCCGCGCCTTGCTGGCGGCAATGCCGCAGGGGGCAACGGCCTGGGCGGAGGGCAGGGCGGAGCTGCCGCCGCCCATCTCCGGCGAGTTGCCAAGTCCCCTGAATCCGCCGTCAGGCTGCTACTTTCATCCGCGCTGTCCCATTGCCAGGGAAATCTGCGCAGTCGAGGCTCCGCCCTGGAAAACGCTTGGCCAGGGCTGGCGGGCGCGCTGCCATTTCGCAGGCGGCGACCAGGGCATTTGCCAGGAGTGAGAGAAAGGCAATCCTGCTTCAGGCCTTGCCTGCCAGGAAATGCCAGGACCAGATGAAAGGGTGCAGGAAGTTTGTGAAATCAATGCCAATCAGCTTGTCGTAGAGGAGGCTGTATCCGAACAGGTAGGATGCGCCGACCAGGCCATACCAGACCAGGCGCGCAGTGATCAGTCGGTTGAGATCGCTTTTATAGATCGCGGCCCAGGCGATATCGTGCGCGAATTCATCGGGATTGCCGACAATAGCGCGCATCAGCAGCCGGATTGACCAGTGGTTTGAAGCGATCTTGCGCTTGATCTCGTCTGCTGTAATCAGGTAAATGGCGCGGTAGGGGCTGAGCGTGGCGCCGTAGCGGACGCAGAAATAAATATACAGGCAAATTGCGCCAAGGCATTTAATTCCCGTATAAACGCCGATAAGCAACGTGACTATGGCAACATAAAGCCGCGTGTTCGCATGCAGGTCGCGCGTGATTACATAGATGAGGATGATCAGGCAGAGGATGAGCGCGCGCTGGAGAAAGAAGCTGGCCGTGTACAGATCAATGAACTTGTGCAGCTCCTTTGCCACCTTGTTGCGGCTGTAAGCTGCAATAATGCGGGCAATCAGCTTGCGCAGGCCGTGCAGGACGGGGATATGGAATTTTCTGGGCCTGGTGGGCGCGGTGGAGCGTTTCAGGAATTGCCAGATGGTCACGATTTTACGGTTTTTGAGGTTG
>JAAUYW010000030.1 GCA_014804915.1 Desulfovibrio sp.
TGAATTTTCGTGCGCTCCATCCGGGGATCGGGAATCTCCTCGAACCTCAACAAAATTTGATAGGATAGCTCTTTCATCTCCTTATGTTAAGACTTTTTCTGGAAGATGCGTCAGCCCTGGCATTAAATGCGGCGACGCTTGACCGCGCCCTTTCAGTTGTCTAAAATCGCGCAATCCCGAATTTCAGGCAAAAAGGAAAGCCAATGAAACCAGACCAGGACATGCCTCTTGAAGAGCAGATCAAAAGCCTGCGCCGCGAAATCGAAAAACTTTCCGCGCTGCTCGCAGTCAGAAAAATGGAAAGCAGACATCCGGCCTTTCACAAGCTTGTGGAAAATATTGCCAGGGCGGAAGCGGGACTAAAGGACAAGGGCGACGAACTCGCGCATCTTGGCCAGGAAATCGCAAACCACGTCAAACACTGCCCTTATCGCCATATCGCAGGGCGCATCATCTGCATGGGCATTCTGGGCTATGTCGTCTTTCTCGGCCTTGAATGGCTGATTGGCGAGAGCAGGGAAAAATGAGACCGTGGCTTGTATGCCACATGATGCAATCCCTCGACGGCCGCATTGATTGCGACATGGTGGAAAAGATCAGCGGCAACGAATACTACTACGCCCTGGAAGAGCTTGACTGTCCTTCCCTGATCGAGGGCAAGCGCTCATATCAGAAGCACCTTTGCGGAGATACAGGCTTCAAGGCTGACAAGCCAGCGCCAATGGGCAAGGAAGCCTACTTCATTGCCAGCAATGAGGCGGGCTATAAAATCTCGCTGGACAACCCTGGCGAGCTGCTCTGGGATAAAGCTGACAATGCGGCCAGGCTCTGCATAGTCAGCGAACAGGCAAGCCGCCAGTATCTCGACTATCTGCGCTCCAGAGGCATCAGCTACATAGCCACAGGGAGGCAGGTTATCAATCTTGGCCGCGCCCTGGAAATCCTGGCCGCCAAATTCAAATTAAAACGCATAGCCGTGGTAGGCGGGGGCAGAATCAATGGCGCATTCCTGGAAGCCGGACTCATCGACGAGCTGAGCGTGATGATCGCCCCAGGCATTGATGGCCGCATTGGCCAGCCAGCGCTTTTTGACAACCTGCCGGCAGACGCCCCACCGCTGCCGCTCAAATTCAAAAGCGTGAAAACAATGGCCAACAACGTGCTCTGGGCGCGATATCTGGTAGAAAACCACAGCCATTACCAAAAGTCCCCCACAGTGCCCGCCATTCTGCCAGACAGGGACGAGGCTGCGGTTTAAGCTGGGGCCCCACTGCCGCAAACATCCAGATGTCAAAAGACAGGGCGTTTAATTAGGATAACATTTCATATCCTTTCATATCCTTGATTAACCTGCAAATTGGGGGTAGCATCAAGGGCAGTCTTTAACACGGAGGGACTTTATGCATTTATCTCCAAAGGAACATGAGAAAGTTCTGCTGCTCTCCATGGGCATAATTGCCGAGCGCAGGCTGAAAAAGGGACTGAAACTGAATTATCCGGAAGCAGTCGCCTACATCACCTCATGCGCCTGCGAGGGCGCGCGCGAGGGCAAGACTGTCGAGCAGGTAATGCATGATGCCGCCCATCACCTTACCAAGGATCAGGTAATGGAAGGCGTGGCGGACATGATTCAGCTGCTTCAGGTGGAAGCCGTTTTCACGGATGGCTCACGCCTGGTATCCATCCATCATCCCATCAACTAGGGGGCAAGAATTATGGCTGATGAGAAGACCTATTCCACCCCCATGGGTGTTTTCGAAGGCACTCCCCCTATTGACTATCCCAAGACTCCAGGCTTTACGCCCAAGGAATACTGCCCGGTAGGCGGCGTAATCCTGGCTGAAGGCAATATCACTTACAACGCCAATCGCCGCACTGTAAAAGTGATTGTCCACAATACTGGCGACCGCGCAATCCAGGTGGGCAGCCACTTCCACTTTTTTGAAGTCAACCGCTACCTGCAGTTTGACCGCAGCCTGGCTTTCAACAAGCATCTGAACATCCCTGCCACAACAGGCATCCGCTTTGAGCCTGGCGAGGAAAAGGAAGTCGAGCTTGTCAGCTTTGGCGGCAAGCAGCGCATAATGGGCTTCAACAACCTCACGGATGGCTTTGCCGGCCTTGAGGATACGCCCACATATTATCGCACAAAAATGCGCGCATTTGATCGCCGCGCCAAGTACGGCTTCAAGACTGTTTCCGAGGAACAGGCGCAGGCTGAAGCAACCGAATCCGAAACCAAGCGGAGTTAGTCAGAATGGCAGAAATTTCCAGACAAGACAACAATATGCTCTTTGGCCCCACAGTGGGCGACAAGATCCGTCTGGCCAATACGGATCTTTATATCCAGATAGAAAAAGACCTGCGCTATTATGGTGACGAGCTGGTTTACGGCGGCGGCAAGACATTCCGCGATGGCATGGGCACTGCCAATGAAATTACCAGCAAGGGCGGCTCGCCCGATCTTGTCATCACCAATGCCACAATTCTTGATCCTGTTCTGGGCGTCATCAAGGCCGACCTGGGCATCAAGGATGGCAAAATCTGCGGCATTGGCAAGGCGGGCAACCCAAATGTAATGGATCATGTTTCCCCTGGCCTGGCGACTGGCCCGTCTTCGGATTCCATTTCCGGAGAGCACATGATTATCACCGCTGCAGGCATTGACGGCCATACCCATCATGTCTCGCCGCAGCAGGCCTATCATTGCCTGTCCAATGGCATCACCACGTTGATAGGCGGCGGCATTGGCCCGACGGATGGCTCCAATGGCACCACCATCACATCCGGCACCTGGAATGTGCAGAAAATGTTTGAAGCCGGCGAAGGAATCCCGATCAATATCGGCTACCTTGCCAAAGGCAACTCCTATGGGCATGACACTCTTGAAGAGCAGATTGTAGCAGGATGCTGCGGCTTCAAGATCCATGAGGACTGGGGCACTACCGCTTCTGTTCTGCGCCGCTGCCTTGAAGTGGCAGAGAAAATGGATGTCCAGGTTGCGCTGCATCTTGATACGCTCAATGAAATGGGCTATGTGGAAGATTCCATTGCGGCCATCGACGGGCGCACTGTCCACAGCTATCATACTGAAGGCGCGGGCGGCGGCCATGCGCCTGACCTGCTCAAGGTCGCCTCGCTTGCGAATGTGCTGCCTTCATCCACAAACCCGACGCTGCCATTTGGCGTCAACTCGCAGGCGGAACTGTTTGACATGATTATGGTCTGCCATAATCTCAATCCCAAGATCCCCTCCGACGTAGCCTTTGCGGAAAGCCGCGTGCGTCCGGAAACCCAGTCCGCGGAAAACGTATTCCACGATCTTGGCATTATCTCGATGGTTTCCTCGGACTCCCAGGCAATGGGCCGCGTGGGCGAGTCATTCATGCGCACTTTCCAGATGGCTTCCTACATGAAGAAAGCCCGCGGCAAGCTGCCTGAAGACAGCCCTGAAAACGACAATTTCCGCGTATTGCGGTATCTTGCCCAGATGACGATCAATCCCGCGATCACTTACGGCTTCGCGGATATTCTCGGATCCCTTGAAGTTGGCAAGATGGCCGACATCATAGTGTGGGAGCCGGAATTCTTTGCCACCAAGCCAAAGCTCGTCATCAAGGGCGGCTTCATCAACTGGGCGAACATGGGCGATCCCAACTCCTCGCTGCCTACGCCCCAGCCGAAGATTCTGCGGCCAATGTATGGCGGCTTTGGCAAGGCAATGCCCAGAACCTGCGTGCGCTTCACTTCCCAGGCGGCCTATGACGCCGGCGTAATCAAGAATTACGATATCGAAAACATCATCTATCCGGTGCGCAAGACCCGCCAGCTTACAAAGCATGACATGATTCGCAATTCAGCGATGCCAAAGATTGAAGTCAACCCTGAAACATTTGCCACCTATGTGGACGGAGTGCACGCCTACGTGCCGCCGGCCGACAACCTGCCACTTGGCCAGCTCTACTGGTTCAGCTAACCGCCAATTCCGGAGTGCCCTTATTAAAGGGCACTCCCGCACAGGTGCAAACATGGAAATCTGCACGGAAATCCTGGGCAATCTGCATTCTCCGGAATGGAAAGACCGGCTTGCCGGACTGGATATCGAATATATTCCCCTGGATCAATGGACAGCCCAGAAATCCCGTTTTCTCGCAAAAGGCGAAAAAGGCACAGAATACCCCATCGCGCTCAAGCGCCAAACGCAGGTTGTGGATGGCGATATAGTTTTTTACGATGAAGGCGCGAAAAAGGCGGCCGCGCTGAAGCTGGATCTCAATCCTGTGCTNGTGCTGGATCTTTCAGCGCTTGCCAGCTCCAGCCAGGAGGAGATCATCCGCCGCAGTCTGGAACTGGGCCANGCCATNGGCAATCAGCACTGGCCCGCAGTTGTGAAAGGCACAAAAATCTATGTGCCGCTCACTGTTGACAGGCAGGTAATGCTCAGCGTGATGGATACGCATCATCTGGAAGGCATCACCTACGAATTTCAGCCAGGCCGGGAAGTGATTCCCTATATGGCCCCGCATGAGATCCGGCGCCTGTTTGGGGGCGCGTCACATGGCAGCCATGCCCATGAGCACCATGCCCACGGCCAGCATGATCATCACGGGCACGAACATCATTCGCATGAACATCATCACCACTGATTACTGATGGACAAGCCAGAGCGCAGGGTGGAAACAATCTTCCGCCTGATTCAATTCTCGGATGCCACTTTTCCGGTTGGCGCATTTTCCTTTTCAAANGGACTTGAAACAGCAGCGCATATTGGCCTGGTGCATGACGCGCGAACATTGCAGGAATATGTGGANTCCGCAGCCAGACAGGCGGCCTATAGCGATGGCGTAACGGCCCTGCAGACTTTTCGCGCAGCANGCGATGATAACTACGANAGANTCCTGGAAGCGGACAGGCGNCTCATNCTATTCAAAATGAACGAGGAAGCCAGACTCATGCTGACACGCATGGGACGCAAACTGGCGGAGNTGGGCGCGCGGCTGTTTCCAGGGGANACCCTGTTTAGCCGCTGGCTTGAGGATATCCGCGAAAACCGGACGCCAGGCACCTACCCCGCGGCGCAGGGGATTGCGTTTTTTCTGGCCGGGCTGGACGAAAAAGCNCTTTTCACTTCCCATCANTATGGCGTGATCAANATGATTCTCTCGGCTGCGTTGCGGTGTTTGCGGGTATCGCATTACGACACNCAGGAAATCCTTTTCCGGCTTGGCGAAAAGGTGGAGGCAGCATACGAGAAAGCCAGGGATATGAAATTTGAAAACATGCACNCTTTTGTGCCGGAGCTGGATATAATGGCTTCCCTGCATGAAAAAGGCAGGATGCGCATGTTCATGAACTAAAAATTGCAGGGAGCGAAAATGTCAACTTGCAGAATTGGCGTTGGCGGACCGGTGGGCAGCGGCAAGACCGCGCTGATTGAAGCTATTACCCCCCGTCTGATTGAGCGCGGACTGAGCGTGCTGATAATCACCAATGATATTGTTACCACTGAAGACGCAAAACATGTGCGCAAGACGCTGAAAGGCGTGCTCATGGAAGACCGGATCGTGGGCGTTGAAACAGGCGCGTGCCCGCATACCGCAGTCAGGGAAGATCCGTCCATGAACATTGCCGCAGTTGAGGAAATTGAAGCCAAATTTCCCGATGCTGATGTGGTCTTCCTGGAATCCGGAGGCGACAACCTGACCCTTACTTTCAGCCCGGCACTGGTGGATTTCTTCATTTATGTGATTGATGTCGCAGCAGGGGACAAGATCCCCCGCAAGGATGGCCCTGGCATATCGCAAAGCGACATCCTCGTAATCAACAAGACTGATCTCGCGCCTTATGTGCATGCCTCTCTGGAAGTAATGGATCATGACAGCAAGCTGATGCGCCCAGGCAAGCCTTTTGTCTTTACCAACTCGCTGACAGGAGAGGGCATAGACNAGCTTATTGANCTGATTTACAAAATGGCGCTTTTTGACAAGGTAAANCAGGATTGCTAGCGCATGGCCGAATTCCATTATTCAGATGTAGCTGAAATCAGCTTTGACTCCATGCCGGAGCTCGCTGGCTTCACCAATGANCCAATAGCCATGTATGTTGGCTGTCCNGGCAAGCGCGGGCATTTAACCCTTGGCTTTGAACTCGACAAGTCAGGCAAGTCNATCCTGCGGGACCTGGATCGGCGCGCGCCGCTGATTGTGCAGCAGGCGNTNTACTTTGACAAGGANCTCCCCGGGCTGCCATGCGTCTATATCCTCTCTTCCGGCGGCCCNAATGTGGATGGCGACCGCTACAGCCAGGACATACTGCTCAAAAAAGACGCAATGGCCTTTATNGGCACAGGAGCAGCCACAAAGCTGGCCGAAATGAAACGCAATTATTCCGGCATGCGCCAAACCATCACNCTNGAAGCAGGCGCGTATCTGGAATACAGGCCGGAGCCGATCATTCCCTGCAGGCACACTCGCTATATTTCAGATACCAGCATTGTCATTGATCCCACAGCCACACTGTTCTATTCAGAAATTTATATGCCAGGACGAAAATATTACAAGGAAGGCGAAATTTTTGAATATGATGTGCTTTCAGTCTGCTCCCATGC
This sequence comes from Desulfovibrio sp., assembly GCA_014804915.1. Classification (GTDB taxonomy): domain Bacteria; phylum Desulfobacterota; class Desulfovibrionia; order Desulfovibrionales; family Desulfovibrionaceae; genus Desulfovibrio. The sequence continues at coordinate 6,608 of JAAUYW010000030.1, forward strand.
CAAACGCCCGGACGGCGAAGAGCTTTTCCGTGAGAAACTTATAATCCAGCCCAGAGGCGGCCATGTGCGAGATACCGGCACCATGGGTGATTTTGACGTATTCGCAAACGTAATTGTGCTCGCCCCTCACGAAATCGCAAATGGAATCTATGAGCAGACCAATCCCTTTTTTGACGCCAGCTCCAGACTTGCCGCGGGAATCACCAGGCTGCCAAATCAGGCTGGTCTTCTATACAAGGCGCTGGGCATGGAGCCTGGCCCAGTCAAAAAAATGGTAAGGGACTTTTGTTCTGTTGTGCGCCAGCACGTAAAAGGCCGCCCCCTGCCTGCCGAATTCCCCTGGCGCTAAAAACATCGAGGCAACAATGAGCGAATCCGCAGCAAAACCATATTCTTTGTCTTTCCCAGGCACAATCCGCGACCTCTTGCGCGGCAGCGGCCAGGTTATGTTCCAGCAAAGCGCCTGGACCGGACTTCTGTTTTTGATCGGCATTTTCTGGGGCGCGTGCAGCGCCGGCGCTCCGCAGGTGGGCTGGGGGGCGCTGCTTGGCCTCGCCGCCTCCACATTCGCCGGCTGGATTCTCGGCGAGTATATAGAGGATGGCGAAGACGGCCTCTGGGGTTTCAACGGAATCCTGGTGGGCTGCGCTTTTCCCACTTTTCTTGCGCCAGTGCCCCTGATGTGGGTCAGCCTTGTCTGCTGCGCCATGCTCACCACCTGGATGCGGCGTGGCTTCAACAATGTGACAGCCCAATTCAAAATCAATTCGCTCACTTTTCCCTTTGTATTTTGCACCTGGGTCTTTCTGCTTTCAGCCCGTGTACTCACTGCCACGCCGCTCGCGGATATGGATTCGCCCGCGCTGATTATTCATATTGGCGGCGAAATCAACTGGAGCCCTGGCGCCTTTATCGGTTACTGGCTCAAGGGCGTATCCCAGGTTTTCCTGATCAACAATTCAGTAACTGGCGCCATCTTCCTGATTGGACTCGCGATTTGCAACAAATGGGCCGCAATCTATGCCGCCGGCGCTTCCGCTCTTGCCCTCATTGTGGCCCTGCTCTTCGCTGCCGATCCGGCCGATGTCACGGCCGGCCTGTTCGGCTTCAGCCCGGTGCTTACAGGCATAGCGATTGGCACAGTTTTTTACCAGGTTCACTGGAAAAGCGCTCTCTGGACCGCAGCTGCCGTAATCGCCACAGTTTTCATCCAGGCTGGAATGGATACTCTCATGCTTCCCTGGGGAATTCCAACGCTCACAGGCCCCTTCTGCATAGCGACCTGGCTGTTCCTGCTGCCCCAATACAAATTCAACATCATGCCTCCAGAAAGGAAAGACTGGAAAGTGAACTAACGCCAAAAACACAAAATCCATCATGGACAAACTGATTCCCATCTCCGAAATGCCGCTCAATGGCAGACATTGGTACATTCTGATTGTCGCATCTCTTGAACAATTGATCGGCGGCGCGCTCTCCACCATTGTAGGCATAATGCTTCCCCTGATCATGCTCGCTGGCCAGCCAAAACTCACTGCGCTGGACCAGGGAATTCTGGGCGCAAGCGGACTGGCCGGGATCGCCATTGGCTCAATTATCATCGGACAACTGATGGATGCCATTGGCTATCTCTTCCTTTTCCGCCTCTGCCCGCTCCTGATCGCCGCAGGATCGGTTTGCGTCTATTTCTCCGATCAGCCCGCGACTCTGGCCATTTTCCTGTTCATTACCGGATTGGGCATCGGCGGCGGCTACAGCCTCGACTCTGGCTATATCTCCGAACTCATGCCAAAAAAATGGGAAAATTTCATGGTGGGTCTTGCAAAGGCGCTCTGTTCCTTTGGCTTCATCGGGGGCGCAGCTGTGGGTTATTGGGCGCTCCTGCTAGATCCGTCGGCTGCCCTCTGGCCTGATCTGATCCTCTTTATCGGGCTTCTGGGCATCTGCACTTTCCTGCTGCGCATACATTGGTATGAAAGTCCGCGCTGGCTGCTTGCCAAAGATAAAATCAAAAGAGCCGAAAACGCGGCAAGGGAATTCCTCGGCCCGGCTGCGGAAGTGCGCCCAATCCAGGACCGGATCGGAGCAAAGGGCTTGCCCTGGTATAAAATGTTTTCCGGAGAACCGCTGCAAAAAGTCATCCTGAGCGGCATTACCTGGGCATGCGAAGGCCTGGGCGTCTATGGCTTTGGCGTATTCCTGCCAATTCTGGTGATGGCGCTCGGCCTCCAGGGCGGTGGTCTTGAAGGCATTGCCAAAGTGGAGGCTTCCATTAAAACTACCGTCTTCATCAACCTCTTTATAGCCGCGGGTTTCGCAATTGGCCTTGCTCTGGTTCGCAAGCTAAATCTGCTGAAACTGATGGGTTGGTGCTTTCTGCTCTGCGCGATTTCACTCGCGGGCCTGCTCGGAGGCTACGCGTGGCATTGGGCCACATGGATCAGCTTTGTGTGCTTCATCATTTTTGAAACCGCGCTCAATGCCGGACCCCACCTAGTTACCTTCATAGTGCCTTCGAGAATTTACACGGTTTCAGAACGCGGAGCCGGCATGGGCATAGCCACAATGCTTGGCAAAGTTGGCGCTGTCGGCGGTGTATTCTTCATGCCCCTGCTTCTTCACTGGGGAGGCATTACGCTTGTGCTCTGGGTTTCAATTATAATCCAGCTAATCGGCGCAGCGATTACATTCATTTATGGCAAGAAATTAAATCTCCTGTAAGGATAAAAATATGACTACCCAGGCCCAGACGCCGGACTATCATCCGGACGGCCAATTTCTCTGGACACGCACAGTCCCAAAGCTCCTTAATTATCTCGTCCTTGTTCTTTCGCTTGGACTCATCGCTTTCATCTCCTGGGACACATACAGGGGAGTGAATTACCTGGAAAGTCCCATATATATGAAATACCAGTTCGCAGTGTGCCTGGTATTCTTGGCTGAATACATCTACCGCTTCATCATCTCAAAGCACAAGATCAGGTTTCTCTTTCTTGCATTTCCTTTTCTGGTGATTTCAATCCCATACACAAATATTATTTCCTACTACAACATCAACGTCAGCGCGGAAGTTCTGCATTATATCTGTTCAGTGCCAATTTTTCGCGGTCTGGTCGCGCTGATCATGGTTGTAAATTATGTTGCCAAAAAGGCATCTACAACCGTGTTCTTCTCCTATGTGCTTGTGCTGGTGCCAAGCGTTTATATGGGCGGGTTGTTTTTCTATGTCGCCGAGAAAGCCATCAACCCAGGCATTAAGAACTTCTGGTATGCAATGTGGTGGGCAGGCATGACTGTTACCACTATCGGCTGCGATATCAATCCCATGACAGCCACAGGCATGGTGCTCGGTTTTATAATCTCGCTGCTAGGCATTATTATGCTCCCACTCTTTACAGTCTATTTTGGCCAGGCTATTCAGACATACGACAAATACACGAAAGAGCATCATTAGTTTTTTCCAGCCATCAAGCATTATTTCCCGAATCAAAAATGGCTGCATAATATGCAGCCATTTTCAGTGAAATCCAAAGCGCGGACTTACGCCTGGGCAGTATCAGCTTCTGTTGTCTGGGGTCTTGATTTCAATTCCGCATTCAGCAAATAAAGGCCTTTGGCATCGCCGCCATACAGGTCATATTTGGCCAGTAGATCGCTGGTATTCTTCTCTTCTTCGCCTTGCTCGGCTATAAACCAGTCCAGGAACTGGCAGCAGCGATAATCATCAACTGTGCGCGCCTGCTTGTAAATGGCATTGATCAGACTCGTCACAAGCTTTTCATGCTTGAGTGCGGCTTCAAGGGGCTGCCTGTTATCCGAATAATCCGCTTCCGGTCTTGCAATCGCTTCAAGAGTCACTTTTTCATCATTATCCTGAAGATATTTAAGAAACTTCAGGGCATGATCCAGTTCCTCGGCTGCCTGCACATCAAACCAGTGTCCAAATCCATCCAGGCTGACGCCATAATAATAATTCGACATGGCCAGATAGAGATAGGCGGAGTAAAACTCCTTGTTTACCTGGTCCTTGAGCAAATCCGCAACTTTCTTGTCCATTCATTTCTCCAGTTGTTTAGATGAAGAAAATCCATGTCATCAGCCCGAACAAGGGCACAAGAATGCCGACAGACCACGCCATATAGCCAAAGAAGCTCGGCATCTTGACGCCCTGGTTCTCGGCTATGGAGCGCACCATGAAATTGGGCGCATTGCCTATGTAGGTATTGGCGCCCATGAACACCGCGCCTGCGGAAATGGCGATCAGCGTTGTCGCCATATCCGTCATCAAATGCTGGGCATCCCCGCCCGCGGTGTTGAAAAAGACAAGATAGGTTGGCGCGTTATCCAGAAAGCTTGAAAGGGCTCCGGTAAGCCAGAAATACATTGCATTGACTGGCTCGCCAGACGGGGTGGAAACCATTTTTACCAGAGAGCCCAGCGCGCCTTCGGTACCAGCGCGCAGGATTGCGATGGCCGGAATCATGCTCAAAAAGATGCCAAAAAACAATTTGGCCACTTCTTCGATTGGCGCCCAGGAAAAGCCGTTTTTTTCCCTGCACTGGCGGCTTGTGAATTTCCAGGACAAGCCCGCGATTCCAAGGAGGCACAAATCGCGCAACAGATTCTGGCCTTCAACAGGAACGCCATAGACAGATAGCCACTCGCCAAGGTTGAACATTCCTGAAAGAAGCACCGCAGCGACAACGCCAGCCAGAAATACAAGATTGATAACGCCTTCCAGCCCCAGTTTCTCTTCTTCCTTTTCAGGATCATGCGGAGGCACCGGGCTGCCCTCCTTTTTGTACAGAATCATGTCCAGCACAAAGTAGATCCCAAGCAAAACCAGCGAAAGGCAAAGTGTCTTGAAGAAGAGGTGCGTCATTGTCCAGAAGAAGGCAACGCCTTTCAGAAAGCCGAGAAACAGGGGCGGATCGCCAAGCGGTGTAAGCGAGCCGCCAATATTTGCGACCAGAAAGATAAAAAAGACAACTGAATGCACGCGGTAGCGGCGGTGGGCATTGGCGCGCAGCAATGGCCTGATGAGCAGCATGGCGGCTCCGGTAGTGCCCATCCAGCTGGCCAGCAATGTGCCAACCGCGAGAATTACGGTATTAATAACGGGAGTTCCTACGAGGGAGCCGGTAAGCCGCACTCCGCCCGCCACGGTAAAGAGCGCAAAGAGCAGGACAATGAACGGGATGTAATCCAGAATTATGATATGCAGGAATTCATAAAGCGCAGTGCCAAACCCATAGACAATCAGGCAGGGCACAAGAAAGGCCAGACCCCAGAACACTGAAATCTTGCCAAAATTGTGTTCCCAGAAATGAGGCAACGCAAGAGGCATAATGGCTATTGAGAGAAGCATGCAGGCAAAGGGGATAACCCAGATAGCCGATATTTCAGCCCCGGGAATCGTGGGGCCGTGAGCCGCGCAGGCGGGATCAGCCATGCACAACAATGCTAATAGAAGCGGCAACAAGCGTATTAATGTCATGGCTTGCTCCTGTACAAGGTTAGCTGATATTATTTTTTATCTTTTTAAGCCAAAAAACCGTTTTTTGCAATCAGGTTGACTGGATGCGGACGCTTTTTTTATTTTCAGAAACAAACTCAAGACCAGGGCCGGAGGAACGGCATGGAAGGCGCAACCCGCACTCTCAGGAGAATGGAGCGCATGAAAAATGCGCTTGCACAAAGGCAGGACGATCTCACGCTTGTGCTTGCGAACATTCACGACCCGCATAACGTATCAGCAATTTACCGCTCCTGTGACGCGTTTGGCGTGAGCCGCGTGCACCTGTATTATACCGATACAGCCTTTCCGGCGCTTGGCCTGAAGACCTCAGCCTCGGCGCGCAAATGGGTGGATACGAGACGGCACAGGGATTTGCCGGAACTGATTGCCGACCTGCGCCAGGACAATTGCCAAATTATTGCAACCTGCCTGAATGCGGACGCTAGGCCCTTGCGCGAATGGGATTTTACCAGGCCAACGGCGATCATCATGGGCAATGAACATTCTGGAGCGCCCCAAGAACTGCTGGCTGCCGCTGACGGCTCGCTCTACATCCCCATGCACGGGCTGATTCAGAGCTTCAATGTATCTGTGGCTGCGGCAATCATTCTGGCGGAAGCAGCCCGGCAACGCGAGGAAGCCGGATTTTATGACCAGGCGCGGATGCCTGAAGCGGAATTTCAGGAAAGGCTCAGAATGTGGCTGGAAAAATAACAGGAAAGGGGCCCTTGCGGGCCCCGGAAATGCTGAAGCAGCCTGAAACCTAGCCGCCGCCCATCAGCCAATTCATGGGCGCGATGGAGAGGGATGGGAAGAAGAGCAGCAGGAAGAGCATAAATAGCTCCACAAGCAGGAATGGCATCAGATTCTTGATCAGCTCCACTATCTTGATATTGCCAACGCCGCAGACAACATAGAGAACAGTGCCGACTGGCGGAGTGATGACGCCAATACCCAGATTGAGGATGAACAGCAATCCGAAATAATAGGGGTCAATGCCGGCTTCCATGATCAGCGGATAAAACACTGGCGCAAAAATCAGGATATTTGGCGTCAGATCCATGACCATGCCAATCAGGAACAGGAAGACATTGATGCAAAGCAGAAGCACCACTGGAGTATCAATCAGTGGTCTGAAGAGCGCTGTCATCTGGTTCGGTATCTGCGCCATTGTGATGAACCAGCCAACAGCCGATGCTGTAGCCACAATCAGCATTACAACCGAAGTAGTGCGGGCGGCTGCCGCGCTCACTTTCAGCAAGCCTTTCAGGGAAAGTTCGCGGTAATAGA
>JAAUYW010000031.1 GCA_014804915.1 Desulfovibrio sp.
CTTTCCGCGTGACCAGCTCCTGCGTTGCCACCATGTCCCGCAACGCCTCGGCATTCGCCCGCGCTATCGCCTCCGCCTGTTCCCTGGGAAAGCCATGCCTCTCCAGCGTATTCGAATAGGCCAGGGTATCAAAGGCAACCAGCGCCATTTTCTCTCTCCTCTCTGGGCTGCATGAAAAAGCCGATACAGGCTATAGAACAGGATTTATCACAACAAGCAAAGACCGGGCAATGGCAAATATTCCTGAAAGATCCTTTGATCGCGCCGGCTTGAGCGTCGACTCTTGATATAAGTCCAAAAATGATGAAATATGCGCAGTCACAGGCGGATCAGACTGCAACATCATCCAGGACGCTCATGCAATCATGATTTCAGCAACGAAAAAGAAGGAAGCGGCCAAATGGCTCCCATATCAAATGTAACTGTCATCAAACTTGGCGGCCACGCAATGGACGAGCCTGGCCTGTTAGCATCCTTTTGCGCGGATGTCGCGCAATTGACCCGCAATGGCCACCAGATTGTTATTGTTCATGGCGGCGGCCCACATATCAATACCCTGCTCGAGCGTCTTCATCTTGAAAGCAGGTTTGTAAACGGCCTGCGCGTAACCGACGGGCCTGTTCTGGCAGCTGTTGAAATGGCCCTCTGCGGCACAGTCAATAAATCCCTGACGCGCCAGCTGCAGAAAATGGGGGCAAATGCCGTCGGCATATCCGGTGAGGATGGCAGGTTGCTCATCGCAAATCAAATAGACCCTGCCCTGGGATTTGTGGGAGGCATTGTCAAAGTAAATGCGGAAATTGTGTTAACGCTCCTCTCGGCAGGATTCACGCCTGTAATAGCTCCGCTGGCGCTCGCCACCGATGGGCAATTGCTGAATGTAAACGCGGATATAGCGGCAGGGGCCATTGCTGGCGCACTGGGTGCGGCCTGGTTTTTACTGGTTTCTGACGTGCCCGGAGTGCTTGACGCAGACAGCAATTTGCTGCCTGAGCTTGATGACGCCCAGATAAGCTCTCTTGTCAAAAGCGGAATTATCCGCGGCGGTATGCTGCCAAAACTGGAATGCTGCCAATCCGCGCTTGCGCAAGGCTGCAAGGCGGCAATCATTGTTGACGGAAAACGCCAGAATGCCCTGTCCCTGTGCCTTGAGCGTGGCAATGTCGCCGGCACGATAATCCGGAACCAGGCCGCGCAGGCCTGATAGCCGGCGTCTGCCCGCACTGCCCTGAAAACTTCCCGAATTTGATTGCCTGCCGCATCGGAGAAATCAGTCCAGTGCCATTTCCTTGGCATTGTCCCTGAACAGGCTGATGCGCAAATCAATATAGCTGCGCGAAAGCGTATCGCAATTCAGCCACAGGGAAAGACGTCTTAGCTCATCAAGATCAAGAGTCTGCAAATATTCGCCTACTTTAAGTCCAAGCTCCATGAAGCGAATCAGCGGCGAGAAGATTACAGCCGGACAATTCTTGTACAGATAAAGCCCTCCATTGGCCAGCACTACCGGAAAAAAACCGCAGGCCAGCGGCTTTTCCTCCAGCTTGAGCCGGCATCCCTCTGTCCCGCATGCCTTGCAGCCAGGAGCAGCCAGATAGGGAGTAAGGCTGTCCAGTAAGTGAAAATCCCTGTCCAGATGTTCGCGCCGCTGGCGCTCCAGAAGCGGCATTGGAAAAGGGATATCCGAATCCTGCGGCCCGCAGCAAAATCTGCAATCCTTGCAGAAATCATTTTCAATCCAGTATTTTTCCCAGGCTACTGGCCGATTCCCTGCAAAATCCTTTTGCCATTTCCGGGTATAATCCCAAAATCCATCTGGAGTCATCTTCATCATTCGCTGTCCGAATTTTAGAATGTCCAAATTTCCTTCCTGGAGGAAAGCCGGCCACAGGCCGCCTGCCCGCTTTGACGCAATAGGACATTTCCATTAAAAGAAGCGGCAGGCAAATTGAAACCTGAACCGGATTACGCTCATGAGCATCGTGCCCCTGCAGATCAGGATATTCCTCCGTGAAAGGAGCGTGCGCCGCAACCTTGTTTTCCTGGCGCGCTTTCTGGTCATGGTGAGCGCGCTGATCAGCCTTTACTCTGTCATCTTTCATTTCATAATGATACATGAAGGCCAGCACTATTCCTGGATCACAGGCTTTTACTGGACGCTGACTGTAATGTCCACTTTGGGTTTTGGCGATATAACTTTCACGTCTGATCTTGGCAAATGCTTTACAATCCTGGTGCTTACCTCAGGCGTTCTACTGCTTCTTATAATCCTGCCTTTCGCATTTATCCAGATGTTCTATGCGCCCTGGCTTCGGGCGCAGGAAAAAGGCCATACGCCCCGCTCCGTGCCTGCGGACATTCGCGACCATGTGATAATAGTCAGCACCACCCCGATAGCGCTCAATCTTGTCGATGAGCTTGTGGAATATGGCGCAAAGTGCGTAATCCTTTGCCAGGACAGCCACAAGACGCTGGATCTGATGGATCTGGGTTACACCGCGGTGGTGGGCGAGCATGATTCCAGCCAGACCTATAAAAATGTGCGCCTTGACCAGGCCGCAATGCTTGTTACCCTGGATAGCGACGTACGCAATACAAACATCGTTTTCACTGCGCGCGATGTAGGGCCTGATGTGACTATCGTCGCCTCGGCCCAAAGCGAGGACGCTATCGATATCCTCCGTCTTGCGGGCTGCACCCGCGTATTTCAGTTTCACAAAATCCTGGGCGAAGCTCTGGCTCGCCGGGTGCTCAATGTCAATATGCGCTTCAGCGTCGTATCCCGCTACAAGGAGCTTGCAGTTGCCGAGGGCCCGATCATGCGCACTTCGCTGGTTGGCAAGACATTGAAAGATTCAGGCTTGCGCGCTGCCACAGGCGCGAATGTGGTGGGTCTTTGGGAGCGCGGCAAATTTGTGCTGCCCACTCCGGATACTGTCTTCACTTCCACGATGGTGATGGTGATAGTGGGCGATATGCGCCAGGTGCAGGCAGCCAACTCCTTTCTCGGCTCCGGACCCTCCCCTGAACCGCCCACTTCGGCCGAGCCGATAGTCATTCTGGGCTGCGGCCGCGTAGGCGCCTGGGCGGCCCGCCAGCTTGAGCGCTCCGGGCGCAAATATGCCATTGTTGACAAGATCGCCAAGAAGAGTTTTCCAAACGAGAATCTGGTTGTCGGCGATGCCGCAGATCTGGAAGTGCTTGAACAGGCAGGCATCCAGACCGCCCCTTCGGTAATCATCACCACCCACGATGATGACACCAACATCTATCTCACTCTTTATTGCCGCAGACTCAGGGAAGACATCCAGATCATCAGCCGCGCCACTCTAGACCGGAATATCGGCATCCTTCATGCCGCAGGCGCAGATCTCGTGCTCTCCCTGGCCTCCATGGTTTCAAGCAGCATCATCAACCTGCTGGCTCCAGGCAAGGTTTTGATGATCAATGAAGGCCTTAATATTTTCCGCAGCGCAGTTGGCAAAAGCCTGGCGGGCAAGCCATTGATTGGCAGCGGCATCCGCAAGCTCACCCATTGCAGCGTTGTGGCNTTGCGCAACGCGGATGGCGTTTTGCACGCAAATCCTGATCCGCACCATATTTTTGAGGAAGGCGAGGAAATGTATCTGATTGGCGATTCNGCAGCTGAAAAGGCTTTCTATGACAAGTTCGGCAAAAACATGCCGATTTCATCCTGACTTGCCTGCCGCTCTGCCCTTTATANTCCAGCTCAATTCAATACCGATATCAGCCGCCAATGCCAGACTTCAATATTGTCACCCTGTTCCCGGAATTTTTTNCCTCGCCGCTGCAAATCGGGCTGCTTGGCAAAGCCCTGTCAAAAGGGCTCTTNACATGCAGGTTTCGCAATCCNAGGGACTTTTCTGACAACAGGCACAGNCATATCGATGACGCGCCCTATGGCGGCGGNCCGGGNATGATAATGCAGGCGGAGCCGGTGCTCAGGGCCTGCAGGGACCTGCGCGAGCCNGGNCGCATGATTCTGCTCTCGCCGGCAGGCAGATTGCTTGATTCGGAACTGTGCCGNNAACTCGCTGCAGAAAGGGCGCTGACTCTCATTTGCGGCCGATACGAGGGCATCGATGCCAGAATCAGCGAGCTATTGCCTGTTGAAGAAATAAGCGTAAGCAATGTGGTTCTGAATGGGGGCGAGGCGGCCGCGCTCCTGCTGATTGAGGCGGTTGCCAGATTTGTGCCGGGTTTTCTGGGCAGGCAGGAATCCGCAAGCGAAGAGAGCTTTTCTGNCCACTTGCTGGAGTATGCCCAATACACACGGCCTGAANTATGTGAAAACCTTGCTGTGCCNGATACGCTCCTCACCGGCAATCACGAACGCATCCGGATCTGGCGCAGGCAGGAAGCGCTGGCGAGGACACTGGCGACAAGGCNGGATCTGCTTNCCNGCTGCCAGCTTGACAANGCGGACGCCANATTTCTGGCCTCCNTGCCGCGAACCAGGCCTGGGCGGAATATCAGCTTTTGCCTGATGCACTATCCTGTGAATCTCGAGAAGGGACGCATTGGCGTTTCTTCTTTGACAAATCTGGATATCCATGATATTGCGCGTATTTCCCGCAGCTATGGCCTGGCGCGTTTCTATGTACTTACACCCCTGGTGGACCAACTGGAGCTTCTGCGCCAAATCCTGAAGCATTGGCAGGGCGATTCNGATCGCGCAAGGGCGCTTGAACTTGTATGTCCGGTAGCAACTTTTGAGGAGATGAATGCAGCAGCGNCGGCCTTTCATGGCTGCAGACCCAAATATGTAGCTTCCTCCGCCCAGTGGCCGGAAAAAAAGAACGCTCCCCCGCCGCTTGCGCCAGCCGATATCCTGAAAATGAGCGCGAAAGAGCCAGTAGTTATCTGCCTTGGCACTGCGCGGGGGCTCGNCAGGGAGGTTCTGGATCTGTGCGACGCGCNACTGCGGCCAATCCGCTTCCTGAACGAGAATCATTTGTCTGTGCGCAGCGCCGCGGCGATTATCGCTGATCGCATACTCGGNGACTTCAACTGAGCACCTTTTATCTGAAGGAGAAGAAAATGGATGTCATAAAAAAAATTGAGCGCGAAAATATGCGCATGGATATGCCGAAATTCCGTTCCGGCGATACTGTCAANGTCTTTCTCCGCATTGTTGAAGGCGAAAAGGAGAGAATCCAGATTTTTCAGGGCAATGTGATTCGCATCAAGCGCGGCGGCACGAACGCCACATTCACAGTGCGCAAAATTTCGGATGGAATTGGCGTAGAGCGCATTTTTCCGNTCAATTCGCCATTTATTGATCACGTTGAGGTGGTTAGCGAAGGCAAGGTGCGGCGCAGCCGCCTGTACTANCTGCGCAATCTCAAGGGCAAGGCCGCCCGTATCAAGCCGCGCGCAAGATATGGAGCCAAAACAGCCTGACNCGCCTGCCATTATCGGTATTGATGAAGCAGGNCGCGGCTGCATTGCNGGGCCTGTAGTGGCTGCTGCCGTCCTGCTTCCGGCCAGTTTTTGCCTGCCAGGCCTGGATGATTCCAAAAAGCTTTCGCCCGCGATGCGCGCAAGGCTCGCTCCAGCCATCAAACTGAACGCTGCGGCCTGGGGCATAGGCATCATCTGGCAACAGAGGATTGACANGATCAATATTCTGCAGGCCACTTTCGAGGCGATGGCAANGGCGGCNGCGAGCGCGCTNGCAAAAACGCATTGCAGGCAAGCCCTGCTGCTGATTGACGGAGACAAGCCGATTCCGGAATCAAGGCTNGCGGGATTTTTGCCGTCAAACATGGCGCTTCCTAGCCAGAAGGCCGTCATCAGGGGCGATGCGCTGATACCGGCAGTATCCGCGGCATCCATCCTGGCGAAAACCTGCAGGGACCGCATTATGCGCAATCTGGCCAGGATCTGGCCAGATTATGATTTTGAGAGGCATAAGGGCTACGGCACTGCGGCTCACTATGAAGCGCTCAGGGCGGCCGGGCCATGCCCGCTGCACAGGCTTACGTTTCGCGGAGTGGCAGATGGAAAGCGCTAAGCCCAGAGCCGCGCACCTTGCTTTTGGCGCAAATGGCGAAAACGTAGCCGCCGCATTCATGGCTGGGCGCGGCTATGCAATACTTGCCAGAAACTGGCGGCATGGCCATCTTGAGCTCGATCTGGTTTGCGAAAAAAACGGCGAGATAATTTTCGTGGAAGTCAAGACCAGACGCAGTGCCCTTTATGGCGGCGGAGTCGCCGCAGTTAATACGCGCAAGCAGCGCAAACTCCTGGCCGCTTCCCAATTTTGGCTTATGGAAAACAAAATGTGGGGCAGCCCTTGCCGCTTCGATGTAATCTGCCTGTACGGCCAGGGACGCGACTTTCGAATGGAGCATTATAGAAATGCCTTCTGCCAAACTCTGGATAATAGCCACCCCTATTGGTAATTACGGGGATCTCTCTCCCCGGGCGCGCGCCATTCTCCAGGAAGCGGATCTGATCCTGGCAGAGGACACCAGGCGCGCTGGCCTGCTTTTCAGCAAAACCGGAATCACTCCCGGGAAAATCCTGAGTTTTTTTGAGCACAATGAATCCGAAAGACAGGCAGAGGCCCTGGCCGCGCTTCAGGAAGGCAAGAATGTAGCGCTGATAACGGACGCAGGCACGCCGCTGATTTCCGATCCAGGCTTCCGGCTTGCGCGAGAATGCCGCAACCGCAACATAGATGTATGCCCCGTGCCCGGGCCATCCGCTCCAATCGCAGCCCTGAGCGCGGCCGGACTGCCGCCAGTTCCTTTCTCGTTTCTGGGCTTTCTGCCAAGAGCCGCATCAGACCGCAAAAAGATCCTTGCGGCATACTCGACAACGCCAGGAAGCATCGTCTTTTTCGAGCGCAAAAGCAGACTCGCAGAAAGCCTCGGTATTGCGCTTGAAATTCTCGGACCGCGCGAAATAGCCATCTGCCGTGAACTGACCAAGACTCATGAAGAGTTCATTCTTGGCCGTCTTGAGAATTTTGCCCAGCTTACCGATGGACTGCTCGGAGAGCTCACTATCATCATCGGGCCGCCAGAGGGGCAAGCCAGACTGCCGGAAAGTGAAACGCGAAAACTGCTGCTCCAGGCCCTTGCCAGCGGACTCAAGCCAAAGCAGGCTGTAAAGGTGGTAAAGGCATCCGCGCAGGGCTGGTCAACAGCCGATCTCTACGATCTTATCCAGTCACTGCGGCAATTATGAAAAATCCCTCCAGCCCTTTTGATCCTATCCAGACAGGGCGCGGTCTGCTGCTTGACGTGACAGTACGTCTTCCGCATGGCCTCCATTCGCGCCCTTCCGCCAGACTGGCGCAACTGGCGCGCGAATACGATGCCTCCGTATTGCTTATCTCTGCAAATGCCGAAGTGGACGCAAAAAGCACGCTTGAACTCCTGTCCCTTGCCTTGCAGCCCAATGATCACGTAAAAATTCTTGCCTCCGGTCCGCAAGCCAGGGAGGCTTTGCTGGCTATTGCCGCCCTGCTTTCTGATCCTGGAGAATGAATTGGCTCGCGTCATCCTGCACGGCTCACCGCTCTCTCCAGGCATTGCGATCGGCACGCTCAACTTGCTGCCGGATACCCATCTTTGCGACAAGCGCCCCATTTCCGAGGCCGAAGTTGACGCCGAAATCGAGGCCCTGGAAACAGCAAGCGCAAGCGCAAGCGCCAGGCTGAAAGCCACTGCGAGCTCCATTCCGGCGCATCTGGCCGAGTATCGCGAGATAGTGGAACTGCAGATGGAGCTGGTTCGCGACCCGCGTGTGCTCAATGGCGCCAAAGGCAGAATCCGCCACAAGAAAATATGCGCATCCTGGGCGGTTTCCGAAACAATAGCCGAACTGGCGGCGCTTTTTGAAAGCATGGCAGATCCGTGCCTGTCCGAAAGGGGGCAGGATATCCGCAACATTGGCCAGCGCCTCCTTGGCGCGCTTGCAGGCGATTCCTCAACCCACGCCAGCGATTCGCCCTGCATTCTCGCTTCGTATGCCCTTTCGGCGGCAAATATAATGGAATTCAGCCCGGACAACGTAATCGGCATGGTTACGGTCGAAGGCGGAGTAACCTCGCACGTCGCGATTCTGGCTCGCAGTCTCAAAATACCTGCGGTAGGCGGAGTCGGGGAGCTCTTCAGGGAAGCGCGCAATGGCGAGACCATTATCCTTGACGGTCTGGCAGGGGAAGCGCTGATTGGCCCTGACGAAAGCGAAATCAGGCGTTTCAAGGCCAGACGTGAAAGCTACGCCCAGTTTGAAACAGAAGCGCGCCAGTCTGCCTCGCTGCCTGCGATTACAAGGGATGGCTACGACGCATCTGTTCTCGCAAATCTCGACCGCCCCCAGGAAGCGCATGAACTTTCGCGCTGCGGCGCGGAAGGCGTCGGCCTCTACAGAACCGAATTTGGCTGGCTGCGCGAAAATTTGCCGGATGAGGAAGCGCTGACGCAGGAATATTCCTCGATCGTAAATGCGGCGCGCGGCAAGCCTGTCGTATTCCGCGCCCTGGACGTCGGCGCTGACAAAATCCTGCCCGCGCATGAAGCCCTGCATGAGCCAAACCCTGCGCTTGGCCTGAGGGGCATCCGCTTCTGTCTGGCTTATCCGGATATTTTCCGCATCCAGTTACGCGCGTTTCTGCGGGCTGGCAGCCATGGCCCAATCAAAATCCTCCTGCCAATGGTAACCGGCATTGGGGAAGTGCGGCAAACCAGAGTCCTGATTGAGCAGTCAGTCTCGGATCTGGAGCGACAGGGGACGCCGCACGTCGCGAATCCACCCCTGGGAATCATGGTGGAAACCCCTGCTGCAGCCCTCCTCTGTCCGGAGCTGGCAGCGGAATGCGATTTTCTCAGCCTTGGCACAAACGATCTGCTCCATTACCTGATGGCAATAGATCGCAACAATCGTCATGTTTCCTATTTGCACGATCCGCTGCATCCGGCTTTTCTCCGCGTTATCCGCGAGATAACGCAAGCTTGCAGCGAGCGAGGCAAGCCTGTTTCGGTTTGCGGCGAGCTCGCCGCTGATCCGCTTGGCACTGCCATTCTGCTCGGACTCGGAATCAGGACATTCTCCGCTACGCCCAGATTCGTGCCAGCGATCAAGCATACATTGCGCAAACTGGATTATCGATCCTGCCGCCAGATAGCAAACGCCGCCCTGGCTGGCGCCGCCAGCGCAGATACAAGGCTCAGGCTCCACAAAACGCTGGCCCGCTGCATGGAATCCAGGCATTTTATCCATAACGGCCTGATTACAGGCGCGCCGCCCCAATAACAGGACAGCCTTTTCCCGCGCCGCGTTTTTCAGGCAAATAAAAGGCTGATCGCCGCAAGGCATCGGCCGGCATAAATGGGCCCGTGTATGAAAAAAAATTCGCCAGGATCTATTGCCCTGAACAAGAAGGCGCGCCATCTGTACGATCTCTCAGATTTTCTTGAAGCAGGGATCGAATTGACAGGCCCGGAAGTCAAGAGCATTCGCGCCGGCCGCGTCAATTTCGTTGACAGCTATGTGGAATTCCGGAATGGCCAGGCATGGCTCAATTCCCTTCACATCGCGCCCTATGAAAACGCGGGCTATGCTGTTCAGGAACCTGACAGGATGCGCCGCCTCCTGCTGCACGGACGTGAAATTCTGCGTCTTGCCGCGCTCGTGGCGCAAAAGGGATATACAGTCGTGCCCACCCGCCTTTACTTCAGGCAAAGACGCATAAAAGTGGAAATTGCCCTTGCCAGGGGCAGGAAGCTGCATGATCATCGCGAAACCCTGAAGCGCAAGGCTGAAGAACGGGATCTCGCGCGCGAAATGTGAATCGGGCTGAATGCGCCAGCCGCCGCTTCAATATGCCCTCGTCTGGCATTCCTACCTGCTGGCAGCCTGCCTTGGGCTGCTCGCATCCCACTGGCCCCTGCCAGCCTCGCTTGCCCTGCTCCTGCTGGCCTTTCTGGACAGGCGCCTCTGGCGCTGGCAAAGGCTGACTCTTTGCGCCGCGCTCTTTGCGCTCGCTTTCGCGTGCAGCGCCCATGCGTTTGAAAGGGCCGCCGCAGCCATTCAGCAGCAGCAGGCCTGGGGAGCGAAGTACCGTTTTTGCGGCATTGTCAAAAATGTTCAGGGACTGACCGGAAACAGAATCAGGGTCCTGCTCGAAAACGTCGCCCCTCCAGGCAAGAAGCAACTGCCCGGCCTGTGCGCCTGGACCTGGGATACGCCGCTACAGGAACCCATCCCGGGCCAGACAGCCTGCATTAGCCGGCCAGTCAAGCCTGTTTCCGCCTTTGCAAATTCCGGTTCTGATTCCTATCTCGCTTCCCTTTTCAGCCAGGATATTTTCTGGCGCGCCTGGAGCCGCGGCAGCGATGGCAATCCTGAGCTAAAGGGCGATGGCAACTTTCTGGCAAGAGTGAGAAACCGGCTCAAAGCCAGTTTTCTCGATGCGCTCCCAAAGAACGATAACGGCAGCCTCTCCCAGGCCGACGCAATTCTCACGGCCCTGCTTTTTGGCGACAGACGCTATCTGGAGCAACAGACAACAGCCGAATTCGCGTCGGCCACCCTGGCCCACAGCCTCGCGCTTTCCGGCCAGCATCTGGCCATCGCCGGCCTGATTGGCACATTGCTTGTGATTTCCTGGGCGCTCTGCAATTCTGGCCTGTATCTCGCGCGCCCGCGCAGAATCTGGATTGCCATTGCCGCGATTCCCCTCGCGCTGTTTTACCTGTGGATCGGCAACCTCCCGCCATCCCTTTTGCGGGCCGCCGCCATGCTCGGCATTGGCGCCCTCTGGCTCGCCTGCGGCCGTTCTTTCAGCGGCCTGGATCTTCTATGCGCGGCCCTTCTCCTGATTCTCATTTTCAATCCACTTGCGATTTTTAACGCCGGTTTGCAAATGTCCGTCCTTTGCGTCGCGGTTATCCTGATAGCCTGGCCCGGCATAGCCAGGCTGCTGCCAGAAAAATCAGCGACAATCAGCTTCAGAAACAGGCTGACAAGCAAGCTTGGTGCCATTTTCGCTGTCTCCCTCGTCATTCAGCTCGCCATGCTGCCGCTTTCGCTGGCGCGCTTCCAGATCGCCGGTTTCTGGTTCCCCCTGAATCTGCTCTGGCTGCCTGTTCTCGGCGCAATTGTGCTGCCTTGCGCTTTCCTCGGCCTGCTGCTCTGCTCCCTGCCATTTCAGGGCCTTGCGTTCCTTGCACGCATAAGCGCTGCCATTGCAGCGCTGCCCTGCCGGCTGCTCCTTGATAGCCTCGCATTTCTCAAAAAGAACGGCTGGCTGGCCGAGCCTGCCTTCATGCTTCCATCCTGGCCAGGCATGCTCGCATTCGCCCTGCTCGCATGCGCCACAGCCTGGTTGTGGGGCAATCGCCATTCTTCCGGAATAGCTGGCAAAACGCGCATCCTGCTTTGCCTCTGTCTCTGCCTTCTCGCAATATCCCCGTTGCAACGGCTTTGTGCCTCCCTGAGCCGGACCGCGACAATCGAGGCGCTTGACGTAGGCCAGGGGCAGGCCATCCTGGTTTCACTGCCAGGTGCAGTCAGAATCCTGATCGATGGCGGAGGCAGCTACCTTGGCAGCTTTGATCCAGGCAAGCTTGTCGTAGCTCCCCAGATCAGCCTCAATTCCGCCCCGGGGCTTTCCGCCGTCATCAACACGCATCCTGATCTTGATCATCTCGGAGGCCTTTTTCACATCCTCAACACCATGCGGCTTGAAGCCCTTTTTCACAATGGCCGCGAAGCGCAGAAACCCGAGCCCTGGAACAGTATCCGCAAGCAGCCTAACGCCCATGCACTTGCGCGCGGCGATGTGATAGAAATAGGCAAAAACGGCTGGAAACTGGAAGTGCTTTCTCCAGCAAGGGACATGACCCATCTCGATGGCAACGCCGCCTCCCTTGTCTTGCGTCTGGTCAGGGGCAATACCGGCTTTGCGCTCTTCCCTGGCGACGCGCAAAAAGAAAATCTGCGAAGCATTATTGCCGAAAATGCCGGCTGCGAGGCCAGGCTGGTGTTTGCGCCCCATCATGGCTCGGACAAGAATTTTTTGCCTGCGTTTTATGTTTCGGCCAGGCCGGAGGCCGTGATTGCCTGCTGCGGTTTCATGAATCGCTGGCGCTACCCTGGCAAAAAATTGCGCACATGGCTTGATGCGCATGGAATCCCCCTTTTTGACACTGGAACCTGCGGCAAAATAACCGCAGCGTTTGAGCCTGATGGACTGCTTGTCAGCACTGTAAAATAACTATGCCATTCTGTCAGGAAAACATTGCGGACAAAGAACGCCAGGAATTGCGCCAGGCTGCCCTTTCTGCAATATTTGATTTAAAAACCCCGCTGCGCTAAAAACACGGTATAGTGTTGTCCTCAAAGTCAGACAGTTTCATTTTTTGAGGGCCTTTTTGGCAGCCCGGAATGCCTGGCAGCCATATACGCCAAAGTTTTTACCTGCCAGATAATAGCCGATGAAGCATTTACACTGTCTCCCCATTCTTTTTGTCCTGCTCGTCTCCGTCTGCGTGCCAGCGCAGGCTTTTTGCGCTGAGCGACCTGACAGCCACAATCGCACGCTCAGGGCCGGCGTTTTCAATTTTGCCGGTTATCACGACCGCGACGACAACGGCAATCTCAAGGGCTATGGCATAGATCTACTCGATCTGATTTCCGGCTATTCCCATCTCAATTTCGAGCCGGTCGGCTATGATCGCTCCTGGGCCGATATGCTCGAGATGCTCAAAAATGGCGAAATAGACATTGTCACTTCAGCGCGCAGAACTCCCGAGCGCGAGGAAACATTCGCCTTTTCCATCCCTGTAGGCAGAAATCATACCTTGCTCTCGAAACATGTTTTCAACAACAAAATCCAGGCTGGCGATTACAAGACTTACGATGGCATGAAAATCGGCGCTGTGGCAGGCAGCAGTCAAAACAAGTTCATGGAGGATTTCGCAAAAAACAGGGGATTCTCCTATACCCTGATTGAATACAATTCCACGAAAGAGCTTGAAGACGCGCTCCGCGACGGCACAGTGGATGCGATTCTGTCCAGCAATTTGCGCAAGCCGCACAATGAGACTCTTCTCAATATCATCCGGAGCGGCAATTTTTACGCTATCGTGCGCAAGGAAGACCAGGATCTCATCAACGAAATAAATTATGCCATCCAGCAGATGAATATCAACGAAGGCGACTGGCAAAACAGCATTTATTATCGCCATTATGGCCCGGATGAATCGGCCCTGCCGCAATTCTCGCGTCGCGAAAACAGCTTCATAAGCGCGACAGCCTTGAAAGACAAGAAAGTCAGGGCTGTCGCCCGCAAGAATATTCCGCCTTATTCATATGTGGAAAATGGCGAGCTTAAAGGCATTTTGCCCGATTATTTCAGGGAGGCGATGAAGCTCGCGAAACTGCCTTACGAACTGGTTACTCCGGAAGACCACGCACATTATCAGGATCTGGTGAAAAGCGACAGCATTGATGTCGTGCTGGATAAAATTGGCACAGACGCGGAAGCAGGCAGCCCCACAGGCCCGGGGCTGAGCACGGATCCATACATGGTTACCGGCCTTGCAATGGTCACGCGCGCCGATCTGCATGACGCGCCCAGGTCTGTGGCGCTGCCGGATGTTCCAAGGCTCAATCTGCGCGCCGATCTCTTGAAAGACAAGGAAATCAGGAATTATCCCACTCAGGATGACGCCCTGAATGCCGTGCAGGCTGGAGAAGCTGAAGCTGCATATGTGTTCCCCTATACTGCACAAAGATTTATCAACAGCAAGCCTGGCAGCGGCCTCGCCTTTACAATGCTTGACGACAATG
>JAAUYW010000032.1 GCA_014804915.1 Desulfovibrio sp.
TCGTCAGGATGGCGGGCAAAATACTGATCCATCGCGTCTTCGCCCGCAACCAGGATGACGGCGGATTCCTGCCCTGTCCTGCCCACGCGGCCCGCGCGCTGCAAAGTCTGCGTAATTGTGCCAGGATAGCCGACCAGAATGCAGACATCTAGCCCGCCAATGTCTATGCCAAGCTCAAGCGCGCTTGTGCTGACAACCGCCATCAGCTCGCCGGAAGCCATTTTCGCCTCAATTTCGCGCCGTTCCTCAGGCAGATAGCCTGCCCGATAGGATGAAATCCTGTCCCGCCACTGGCCGGAATCCGCGCCAGCCCAGACGCTGATCAGCTCCGCCATTCTTCTTGACTGGCAATAGACGATAGTGCGCAGATTTTGCTCCAGACAGCGCTTGAGAATATCGATCGCGCAAGTGGAGCTGGCCAGGTCAGGATTGATAAACAGAAAATGGCGCTTGCCGCTGGGCGCGCCTGATTTGTCAATCAGCGAGGGAGGCGCGTCTTCCGGCTTTCCCATCAGCCTTGCTGCGAGTTCTTCAGGATTGCCCAGGGTGGCTGTGCAGAAAATATAGGTGGGGCTGGCTCCATAATGGGCAGTAATCCTGTTCAGGCGCCGGAAGAGCTGCGCCATGTGGCTGCCAAAGACTCCGCGATACGTATGCGCCTCATCCACTATTATATAACTCAGGCAGGAGAGAAAGGTCGCCCAGTTGTGGTGAAAGGGAATAATGCCCAGATGCAGCATTTCCGGATTCGTGATCAGCGCTGTCGGAGGCTCGGTGCGGATTTTGCGGCGTTTGTAGTCGCTTGTGTCGCCATCATAGATTTCTGCTGTCGGCCTGGCAGCCATTGGCCAGCCTGCGCAGAGATTTCGGAAGCTGGCAAGCTGATCCTGGGCAAGCGCCTTGAGCGGAAACAGGTAAAGCGCCGTAGCTTCCGGATCGCGTAAATGCTGATCCAGCACTGGCAGATTATAGATCAGGCTTTTGCCGCTTGCAGTGGGCGTTGCAGCCACAACCGATCGGCCTGCGCGGATGTGGTCGGTAGCCAATGCCTGATGACTGTAAAGCCGGATATTCCGCTCGGCCAGAAGCCTGGCGATTGCCCCTGGCCAGGGCAATCTGGTTTCAGCGTGCTCGGCGCAAGAAGCCGGGCAGAGCCTGTGCGCGGCAATTTGCGGGCCCAGTTTGGGACAGTTGAGCAGGGATTCCACAAATGCGCCCACCTTGTCCCGGGACATATGGCGGTGGTCAAGATTCACGGAAGCGACTTTACAGGTCGGGCCGGATTGCCGCAAGCAACGGTATTTGCCGGAATATCGCGGGTAACAACGCTGCCTGCTCCAATTATCGCGCCACGGCCAATTGAAACGCCTTTGAGAATCAGGCAGTTCATGCCAATCCAGGCATAATCGCCAACTGATACTGGCAGGTCGCGCCCCTGGCCTGGCGAGTCGGCCCGGGCCTCTGGCGGCCAGGGCGCATGAAAATCCGAATCAACAATAATGCAGTTGGGACCAATCAGCGCCTGCTTTCCCAGGACAATGGCAGTTGATCTGGCAGTTATGGAAGCGCCGCTGAGCTGGCAGCCAGGGCCAATGCTGATTGAAGCGCCCGGACCAAAAACGCGCAGCCTTGTGGGAAAGGCGAGGCTTGCCGCAGTAGCGCGCCGCCAGGAAGAAATGATTGAAACATTGTCCTGGATTTCGATCGCGCCTCCTGGCCATCGCAAAAGCCCGACTTTGCCATGCGCGCGCACATTTTTGCCTATTTTCACGCCAAGCAGGCGGCTTTTGAGATAAAGACGGAAGGTGCCAGGCCAGAAGCCGCATTTTGTCATGAACTGCAGCGAAAGCCAGGAAAGGATATTGGCGGAATTCAGGCCGCGAGCGCGAGCCTTTTCAAGAAAGTCCATGTCCAGGAGTTAAGGCTGGAATCGGACTATGCAAGATGCGGCGGCGTCGGCCCGGCTATGAGATCGCCAGATGGACTGGCCTTGTGGAGAGCGTGATTGCGCCGGACGCTTTCGCTGCCCGCGTTGGCGTAGCAATATGCGCAGAGATGCGGGCAGGTGCCGTACTGGCCGATATCCTTGCTCCTTACGCAGCCGCACTCTTTCCGCTGNCCAGGATCCCGATTGTCCTTGCGGATGAGAGCGANCCTGCCCTGNCCNNANTCAATGGCCCCGGCTGGCNGCNNATCGAANAGATCGCTNCCCGGNCACGGCTCTGCGCCAAGGAANCGCCAAACCTCCGGNGACTCNGGAGAGGCGCAGAATCAGCTNGTCATCGACGCAGCGGTTGTGGACGATTCCCTCCAGATCAGCCCTCTCCCCGCAAGTGGCNAGCTCCAGATTCCAGCCCTCGCNCCTGTTCAGCTCGACCAGCNTTGCGGCAAATTCNCNCATTTGCGCGAGCGTCCAGTCCCTGTAGGGAATCCGGCTCCTNTCCAGATTGGCCCTGACCCTGGCATAGGACAGGATATCAGCGAAGCTGAAAACAAGCTTTTCCGCGTATTCGTGGATTTGNCTCCCGATGTTGCGCAGCCTTTCCAGCAGGGTTCCANTGCTGATATTCTCGGTNAGCAGCAGCGGATCAAAGCGCCAGATGACAGAACCCTTCCCCANCCTGTCGGCAAGCGCCCTGAATGTCNCAATGCGCTGGGCCAGCGGGGGCNCATTCCTTTCCAGGCCGTCATTTTCGTAATCATTCAGTGTGAACTGGATGTAGCAGCCGATCCCCCTGGCAGCGAGAGANTCGAGNTGCCGCANCAGCGGCCGGGGATCTTTCGACCAGAAGACAATGAATTTCGTGTTCCTGTANGAGATATAGGATTTTCTGCCGTTGAACGGATTTATCCAGGCCGAGTANCCCTTTTCCAGACGATCAAAAAACCAGTCAGAATAAAATGCNGGAATGTCCGTCCTGCGGCTCGCCGAGACGATCACTGGNAAACTGGCNGCGACTTCCTGTCCATCCTCAAGAATGATGGCGCCGCGCTCCATGCCAGGGACTTTGCCTATCCTCCCGGTCTGCATGAGCCACNCTCTCCGCAGANACTGGAAGAAAGCTCCGGAAATTTGCCTGAAACAGATGCGCGGGGCTTAACCTGAAAGTCCCGCCAGGGAGCGGGACTTTTAATTATCTGGAGGAGGCTATCAACAAAAGAAAGGANGTTGNCCTGACAANTGCATAATCCGCGCCAAGTCCAATTCAATGCCTGTGAAATACAACTGACTGAAATCATTGCGCAAATCNGGAAGCTAAAATCCGGAAGCAGTAAAANTATTTTTACATTTTCNCCAGCTGCAAGCATATNGGCCNTTCGGAATACAAATATTAGGCCGAGGGCTGTTCTGCCAGCTTTTTTGCCATTTCCCTCGCGCCTGGCGTTTCCAGCCATTTTGCAAACAAACTCTGCCAGGCTCCAAATTCGGCAAAGCCCCTGTCCAGCTGATCTTCATGCAGCTGTTCCCAGGCATGNAAAAGCTGCAGGCGAACCTGAAAGGCNGAGCTTTGCAGAATTTGCCTNCCATAGCCGCTTGCGAAAGCCTTGCCTTCCAGCTCATTTATTATATGATCCAGCACGGCCTTGCGCGATACTTCAAAATCCACAGTTTTNCCGTTCAGCGCCTCTGCCATTGGGTAAAGCCTGGGGTATAGCTCCCTGATTCTGGCCAGGCTTTTTTCCGGCAACTCGATTTTCAGCTCATCAGGGCCAGTCTCGCCAATAAAATAAAAGCGCAGCCAGTTTTCAAACATCACGGCTTCCAGCACATCCGCAACAGATTTCTGAAATGTCTCCTGTTCTGCCGGCATCCCCTGCTCCCGTATTGTGATTTCCAGATCGCTGTGCAGTAAAACGNCGGGAAAAATTTGTCAAAAGTTTTGTCCAGGGCGTNCNCGGGGCCAGAAAAGGCGTCTATACGGACAGGACGAGTTTTGCTATATTTCATTTCATGCCGGATTACGCAGCAGCCCTGAATGAAGCGCAGTACGAAGCAGTAACGTCGCCTGAAGGCCATACTNTGGTAGTGGCCGGAGCTGGCAGCGGCAAAACGCGCACCATAGTCTATCGGCTGGCATGGCTGGCCGAGCAGGACGTNGCGCCAGAATCGATCCTGCTTCTGACTTTCACGCGCAAGGCCGCGCACGAAATGCTGGCGCGGTCGCAGGCGCTGCTTGGGCGCGACTTGCGCAGTCTGCCAGGCGGCACNTTCCATTCCTTTGCTTTCAACTCCTTGCGCGTTTACAGGCCGGACTGGCTGGAAGGGCGCCCCTTCACGCTGATGGATTCNTCGGATATCGCCCAGGCNGTCCGGCAATGCCGGGATGGCCTGCAGGCTGGCAAGCGCGATTCCTCTTTTCCNAAAACTNCCACANTTGTGGGCTTNCTAAGCAAGGCNCGCAACAAGGNAGAANCCNTCGCGGACATTCTCGAACGCGAGAATCCGGCTCTGCGCCCATACGCANCAGCGCTTGCCGAAATTGGCCAGAGTTACGCCCTTTACAAGCGCGAGCGCGCGCTGATGGATTACGATGACCTGCTTTTTGAGCTTGACGCGCTGCTNGCAGCAGACAAGGGCGCGTCCAGGGCGCTGCGCAGCCGTTTCCGGCATATTCTTGTGGATGAGTACCAGGACACAAATCTGGTNCAGGCGCGCATTGTCAGGCTGCTTGCGCAAGCTCCGGAGCNGGAAACCANCGGCGCGAGCGTTATGGCCGTAGGCGATGAAGCGCAATCCATTTATGCGTTTCGCGGCGCGAACATGCGCAATATCATGGAATTTCCCGAACAGTTTCCTGGAGCGAGAATAATTCGNCTNGAGCAGAACTACAGGTCAACGCAGCCGATTCTGGATGTGGCCAACGGCATTCTGGAAAAAGCCGCNTCCTCCTACAAAAAACGGCTTTTCACCANAAACAGGGGCGGAGANCTGCCAAGNCTTACAAGNCCTGTTTCNGATTTGACAGAGGCGGAAATGGTCGGCAGACGAATCAGGGAGCTTTTGCAAACCCGCAAGGCCCATGAAATCGCTGTGCTGTTCAGGGCCGGCTTCCATTCCTACGCGCTTGAAAACGTGCTGCGCAAAAATGGCATCCCCTTTCGCAAATATGGCGGCCTGCGCTTCATTGAAGCCGCGCATGTAAAAGATGTCTTCGCTTTCGCAAGGCTCGCGCTCAACATGCAGGATCTGCCTGCGTTCAGCCGCATTGCGCAAATGCACAAGGGCATTGGGCCCAAAACTGTGGAAAAATTGCATCGCACATTGCTCGCAAATGAGCCAGGGGCCATTCAGAAAGCTTTCAGGCGCTTTCCCGATTTTCTCGCCGATCTGGAATTCGTTGAAAAGCTGAAAGCCAGGGGGTGCGGGCCGGAGCAGTTTTTTGAAGAGCTGATCGCCTATTACCGGCCGCGGTTGCAGGCGCTATATGATGATGCCGGCATCCGCGAGCAGGGGCTGGAAGAAATCGCAAAAATCTCCCGCAGTTACGAGAGTCTGGATGTCATGCTGGCCGAAATTGTCCTGGATGCGGCTGACACGGAGGACGATCCGGCGGCGGAAGACACGCTCACGTTGTCCACGGTTCATTCAGCCAAGGGACTTGAGTGGAACGCGGTAATCATTCTCGATGCGGTGGAAGAACGCTTCCCTTCGCGCCATTCGCGCGTTCGCCCCGAGGATTTTGAAGAGGAGAGGCGGCTTTTTTACGTTGCCTGCACGCGCGCCAGGCAATCGCTTGATATTTACGCTCCTTGCGCCCTGTATAGCCAGAACGGGGGCGGACCGGTCGCGCCAAGTCCATTTTTGCAGGAGCTTGCGCAAGATCTCTTTGAGATCAAGCAGGAAAAATACGCGCTGCCTGGCGCAATCAGCCAGGCAGAGCCAGATGCGGAGCCATGCTCCGGAATTTTCGCGAAAGGCGGCGAGCGCCTGACATGCGCAGAGACAGGCTACTGCAGGCACAAGATTTTTGGCCGTGGCAAAATTCTGAAAAGACTTGGCGATGATCGCGTGCAAGTCAATTTTCCGGGCTTTGGCGTCAAGGTCATTCTGGCCGATTATCTGTTGCCGGAGGAATGAGCATGAGCCTGCCAGCTTCGGAAGACGCCATCCTCGCCTGCATTGACTCCCATTTTCCACGTTCAGGGCACGGGCTGATTCTCGGCCGCGGCGATGATTGCGCAATTCTGGCAGCCCAGGGCCAGCGGTGCGTGAGTTCGGATCTGTTCCTGGAAGACGTCCATTTCAGACGCGCCTATTTCACGCCTGAAGAAGCTGGCCACAAGGCCCTGGCAGTCAATCTGAGCGATCTTGCCGCAATGGGAGCCAGGCCTTTTGTTTTCACGCTTTGCCTGGGTATTCCGGAATGGGCGGACATGGACTGGCTCGACGGTTTTTTCGCGGGCATGGCCAGGCTGGCCGAGAGCAGCGGCATTACCCTGGCGGGCGGCGATCTCACCAGCGCGCCATCCCTCCATGTTTCAATAACCGTAATTGGCGACTGCATTGATAACGGAGCCCTGCTGCTGCGCGGCGGCAGCATGCCTGGCGACATCCTGTTCCTGGTTGGGGAGATCGGCCTGAGCCGGATTGGGCTGATAGAGCTGGAAAGGCACGGCAGGAAAGCCCTGGCCGAATGGCCGCATTCCTGCGCTGCGCATCTGCTTCCAAAGCCCCAGAATGACGCCGGCGTTATCCTGGCAAGAACGGCGCACAGCGCGCGGCCGCCAGCGCTCATGGATGTGTCGGATGGCCTGGCTGCGGATTTGCGCCGCCTGCTTGGCAAATCACAAGGCGGCCTCGGCGCTGCCGTGCGCCTGCCGGATTCCCTGCTCGATTCGGAAGTGCTGCAGCATGCCTGGAAGCGGGGCGAAGATCCGGCCCTGGCGGCTTTCATGGGCGGTGAGGATTACGCGCTCCTTGGCGCTTGCGCACCCGGCCTGATCTCCATTTTACAGGCGGCCATCCCGGGCTTGCGTCCCATCGGAGAAATAACAGCGACAAATTCAATCTCCTGCAATGGCCTGAACGTTAGCGAATTAAAAGGATTTGACCACTTCCAGCCTGAAGGAGCCAGAGATGACAGATAAACAGGGCATGGATTACAAGGCGCGAATCCTGCGCGTGATGCGCATGGCCTGGCAAACCGGAATTTTGCGCGGCTTTAGCGGCAATGCCAGCGTCCGCCTTGAAAATGGAGACTTTCTGATCACGGCTTCCGGAGTTGCCAAGGGCTCGCTCATGGAAAGCTCCCTGCTTCTGGTCAACGCCAGGGGCGAGATAATTGAGGGCCAGGGCAAGCCTTCCATTGAGCTGGGCATGCATTTGCAACTTTACAGGCTTGTGCCAGCCTGCTCAGCCATTCTGCATACGCACCCTGTGTACCTCCATGCGCTGCCCCTGCTGCTTGGCAAGGACACGCGCGAGAAAATGCTCAGTCTTGATTCCGCAGAATCCGATTACTGGCGCGAGCGTCTGGTGCTGACAGGAGAGCATGCGCCCGGCTCAACTGAGCTGGCAAGGGCGGTGGCCGCAGCTCTGAATCGGGAGTGGCCTGTAGCTCCGCCGCTGCCCTGCGCCCTCTGGCTGGCCAGCCACGGACTCTGCGCCCTTGCGGAAAGCATTGAAGCGGCGCTTGGCATCAGCGAGCAGCTTGAACATCTGGCCGAAATCCAGTGGGCCGTGCTGGCCGGCAAGGCCTGAAGCCAATTCTGGCCGGAAGCGAACCGCGCTTTCGCCAACAGGGCAAAGTGGGGAGTTCCGAGCGGTATTGACCAGGCCTTGTGCGCGGCCTATTCTGTGGGCGCCTGAGCGCAATTTCGCTAACCAATACCAGGGAGAAGCAAAATGGCTGATTTCTTTAAAAATATCGATGCCAACCGGGTCATGTACCTGCGCAACCAGGTGGAATACCAGCCAGGGCAGGTAGTCAGCAAAACGCTGGCCCAGAATCCGGCTTTCGGACTCACGCTGTTTGCAATCAGCAAGGGCGAGGGCATCAGCGCGCACAAATCCAGCGGCGACGCGCTTGTTCTCATCCTTGAAGGCAAGGCCAAAATTCAGATTGACGAAACCTCCTACGAACTGGGCGAGCAGGAATGCATTGTCATGCCGGCCGGCCATCCGCACTCCGTTGCCGCGCTTGAGAATTTCAAGTTCCTGCTTGTAGTCGCCTTCGCCTGATTGCCATGGAAAGGCCGATCATTGAAATCGATGAGGAGCTTTGCAACGGCTGCGGCCAGTGCATTCTGGATTGCGCCGAGGGCGCGCTGGCCATTGTCAACGGAAAGGCCAGACTGATCAGCGATGTTTATTGCGACGGCCTCGGCGCCTGTCTGAATTGCCCGCAGGGCGCGCTCAGGCTGCGCACGCGCGAGGCTGCGCCTTTTGACGAGGCTGCCGCAATGCAGGCCAAAGCACAACGGGAGCTTGCGCCCAAAAAAACGCTTGAGCCATTGCTGCCCAGAAAAGTGGTCGAGCGGATCGGGCAAAACGCGGAGCTGGAAAAAAAGCTGCGCAGGGAGCTGAAGTCCCATTTGCGCACCTGGCCAATTCAGCTTGAGTTGATGCCGCCGGCCGCGGATTATCTTGAGGGCGCGGACCTGTTGCTTGCGGCCCAGTGCGCGGGCTTTGCCCTGCCAGGGATCAGCCAGGACTGGATTGCCGGGCGCGTGCCCATTATTGCCTGCCCCAAGCTGGAAAATAACGAAAAACTGATTCAAAGGCTGGCGAACATCATCAAAACGAGCAAACCAAAGAGCATCACCACCCTGCGCATGAGCGTGCCCTGCTGTAATCTCGAGCGCATCGTCAGGGAAGCGATTGGCCTCTGCGGCGTTGATGTGCCCTGGCAAACGCACGTGGTGCAACCCGGCTGAAAATACCAGGCTCGCGGCCGGAAAAAATTTTAAACTCCGGCCGCGCCTGCCGCCCTGTCNCCAAGCCAGGGATTGAAATAGCCAAACCTCAATCCGGGACAGCGCTCGCGCAGCTTGCGCACAAAATCCGCNAGTCCTGTTGCNGGCNCCGGCTCAAAAGGCATTTGCGCCGCGTACCACTCCGGATCAATGTTGAGATTGCGCAGCTGAATCATGTTCACNTCAAGCTCCGCGCACAGGTCGCCCAGGGCGGCTATTTCCTGGCTCCTGTCCGTGATTCCCGGAAAATAAAGCAGATTCAGGCTGACAAACACGTCGCGCGCCCTGGCTTCCCGTATTGATTGCCTTACATCATCAAAAGCATAATCCAGCGGACGGTAATAAGCGTCATACAGCTCCTCAATGGCGCTGTTCAGGCTGACGCGCAGCGATGTAAGCCCTGCTTCTGCNAGCAGCGCGACTGCCCCGGGNCGCGANGCGTTTGTGTTGCAATTTATTGTTCCGTGGCCTCCCTCCTTCCGGAAAGCGCGAATGCTCTCTGCCAAAAGCTCCGCGTTGGCCAGCGGATCGCCCTCGCAGCCCTGGCCAAAGGAATAGATGGGGCGCTTTCTCTCCCTCTGCTCATGAATGCGCATCACTTCCACAATTTCCGCAGCCGTAGGCGTGAACGCAAGGCGGCATTGCGGCGTGACAAGAATAGGCGAATCCTGTTTTTGCGCAGAGATGCAGCCAAGGCAGCTGGCGTTGCAGGCGCGGGANGTGGGNAGNGGCGCCTCATATCTGCCAAGCGCGAAATTGCGGGCTGCAGGGCAGGCATAGCGGCGCACGCAATTATTTATGATATGCCCCACCAGCCGGTTATGCGGATATTTTNCCAGCANCGCCTGCGCATTTTTTTCAAGCCTGCCAGGGCGNATGCNGGAGAACTGCTGGCGCGGGTCAGTATCCACCCTGCTTGCGCAAATCCAGAATTTGCCTTTTGCATAGCCNACAGCGCCGTAGGCGAACAGGGGAAGCACCGGAGCTTCAGCCTCTGTCCTGTATGCCGGCGTNGCGGACAGGGTATGGCCAGGCGCCGCAAACGCGGCTGCCGCCCAGGCGTCAGCTATTTCAGGAGCGCCAGTCAGGGGATTGAAGCCAGCTGCCCGCCTGCCTGGCAAAAGAAACAACTCGCTTTCCGCAGGCAGGGGCATCAGTTCGCCAGGCGCAGGCAGGCTCCACTTGCCGGCGCGGCTGCAAAGCATGAGCAGGCGCGGCTCGTAATGGATATTGCCAGCTTCATCTGCCAGAACCAGACACGGATCAAGGCCCATTGTCTTTCCTTGAAGTAAAGCGCTGAAAAATTTATACTGCCCCTGCCAAACTAGCCAGCGGGGGTAGGAATGTTCTTTGCCATGGTATTCATGTTCTGCTTTTTTCTGGGTTCCCTGGCCATGTTCCTCTACTTGCTCAGGAAACTGGACACAATGGCCCGTTCCCTGAGCGANGAGCATGCGCAAATGCGCGTNTTGCTGCGCGCCATGGAATCCCGGCTTGACAAGCTCGCGCACATGGAGAAAATCAGCGCGATTCTCCAGGGCCAGACCGAGGCCAGTGAGGAAACGNCGGAAAAAGACGACAGGCCCGGGCACGACGCCCTGCTNCACCTCAGTTTTGAAAGGCCGCAGCCGCTGGATGGGCTTGTTGATCCNGGCCTTGACCTCAATCTGGAGCCGCAAACCTGGGAGGTTCCGGAAAAGCAGGCCCCGGAAAAGCAAGCCCCGGAAAAGCAAGCCAGGGATCAGGCCTGAATGCCCGCNGGCCCGAACTTGCCCCTGCTTGCAGCCAGATACGCGCCGGCGTGCTCAGGCAGCTCCCTGGCCCANAGCAGGTAAGGCACGGAAAGGCAGTTGCTGCGAATCGCTGCCGCGTTTTCCCTTCTGCGNCTGATCAGGGCNTTCAAATCAGCCTGGGCGACATCGCAAAGGTGATCCGTAAAGGCCTCGGCGCGATGGATGGCCCTGTGGCGGCTATTGATTTCAGCCAGTCCCGTCGCTGCTATGTACTGGCGCAAGTCCGGATTATCCAGCAAAAAATTGATCCGGTAAGCTGCGTCGCCCGCATCGTCTGGCGAGTAGCCAACAAGATGCTCGCCATCNACAAACATCNTGTCCAGGCCATTGCCAATCCGCGGCGTCACCAGGCANNCGCCGCAGCCCATGGCCTCAAAAACCCGAAAATTGAGATCTCCATGTTCNGCCTGATTGACCAGAACCCTTCCCCTGGGAAACAGGGTCCTGTAATTTCCGGTAGTTACTTGCANGCCTGGCACATGCCGGCCCAGATCAGCCAGAAAGCGATGCCTCCTGGGCATTAGTTCCGGATCGTCCGTGCCGACAAACAGGCAGTCCCACTCTTTGGCAGCTTCCGGATCAGGCTGATCTTCGCTTCTCGCAAACGCAGGCGACCACCAGACGCGCTCTCCTGGCAANAATTCTCCGGCNAATCTGGCCGCATGATCCAGAAGCGAAACNAGACAGGCATCAAAAGCCTGCGCATAAAACGGATGCCAGGAATGGATATGCGAATCAACGCTGTAAAAAACGGTCAGACAGGGAAAATTCTCCACTCCCAGCAGAAGCGGCGGCAGGGAGCAATCGCCGAGCACCAGAATGTCAGGCTCAAAACCGGCAAGCGCGACCAGCTCCTGCCAGCTGAAAATCCTGAACTCCCCAGGCGCATGGATAAATACCCGCTCCCAGCCGCAGGCTTCGAGCGAGCTGGCAAAATAGGGCTCCCCCAGCCAGAAAATTTTACGCATTCGCCTCCTTCAGGCAGCCTGTCAGGCTATCGCGGCTGGAATCGCGGCCCGCGCCCAAGTTGCCAAAGCGGACAGGATAAAATATAAATCGCCCATGATCAGCAAAACAGCGATTCCGCGCCCTGGCAAAATGTATGGCGATACAGCAAGCCGCCGGCAAAATCCGGAAGCTTCTTCAGGGCCCGTCGTTCAGGCGCGCTTTCACCTGTTCGCCAGTTAAGGCCAATGAGCGCGACCGTCAACGCTCTCCACGCCTCTGCGGAAAAGATTCTGCGCTGGATCTTCCGGATTCTGATTGGCATCTTTCTGGCGCTCCTGGTTCTGATGGGCTGCGTCTATGTATTCTTGCAACGCGATCCGGATGCGCTGGTCAGTCAATACCTTGGCGAGCTGGAAGCCCGCACCGGCTACAAGTTCGATATTGGCTCCATCGATGTGACGCTTCTGCCATTGCCTGCAATAGCTTTGAGCGATTTGAGCATCAAGGGCCAGGATCTGGATTTCACGGCGGCCTGGGCAACTGCGCGGCCCGGATTTCTGAAAATGCTACGCGGCGATTTCATGCCGGCCCATGTTTCCATATTGCGGCCGCGTCTGAGCTGGAAGACCAGTCTGCCGCTTGGACAGCCAGCCGAGGCTGTGAAAATGCTCGCCGGGCTCCCGGTTGGCGGCGGAAAGGCCGCTTCCCTGCCAGATCTTGACATTGACATCAATCAGCTCGCTATAACCATTACAGGCGCGGACAACAGCGTCCTGGCCCTTTCCGGCCTCCAGGCTCAGGGCTCGATATCGGCAGCAGGAGAATGGAGCGGCCTTCTGCATCTTTCGGCCCTGCGCCTGCTCCAGGGCAAAACGCAGCTTGGCAGTCTTGAAAATTTGCGCATAACTGGCGCGACAAACATTCTTGACCTGTTCAGGAATACCCGTGGCCTTACGCTTACCGGCCTGCTGCGCTGGAAAGGCGTATTCAGGAACTGCGATTTCAGCGGCGAATTCGACAGCTCGGCTGCCGGCTGGAATGGCAGGATCGCGCTTGCTGCAGACATTGATCTGGACGAATCAAGGGCGCCGCTGAAACTGGAAGGAGCAGTCATGCGCGCGGCCAATAGCCCCGAAATCCTGATTCGCGAGCTGGAATGGCAGCTTGGCCCGGATTCGGGCAGTCTGGATCTGGCCTGGCGGCTGCCCGGGGAAGGCGAACCTTTCAGCCTGAAAGGCAGGCTGCTTGCCAACAGAATCAGCCTGACGGAATGGTTTGGCTTTGCGCGCAATCTTACGCCTGGCCTGCAGCAGGCGCTTGACAACATCACGCGCTGCAGCATGGAATTCACGCTTACTGCCAAAGGCCTTGAAGCCACAAACATCCGCGCCTCCTGCTCTGGCTCCACTTTTACAGGCACAGGCGGCATAGCGGACTGGAGCAAGCCCGTAGTGCGCCTGAACCTGCGCGCTCCGAAAGCCAATCTCATATCCGGACTGCCGGAAGCCGCGGCTGAAACGCCCGATTCGCCGTGGTATCCGCACAAGCCGCTGACGCCGTTGCCAACCGAGCCGCTCAAGCCAGGCGAGACAGGCATTGGCTATGATATCCGCCTTTCAGCTGACACGCTTCTTTACGGGCCGGTAAAGTTTGAAAAGGCGGCCTTGCAGATCCAGCCCGGCAAACTCGATAAAACCGGCTTCCAGGATGTGCTGCTCGATGCCAGGGCCAGTTTTTATGGCGGCCAGGTGATAGGCCACTGCATACTCGGCGCTGATCCGTCGCTGCCCTACTACATCACGGCGACAGCCACAAATATCAATGGCGCTCCCCTTTCAAAAGACATGCCCATATTGCCATTCCGCCAGGGCAAATTCGACGCCAGGGCGACTGTTACAAGCAAGGGCAAGCAGCTGGACATATTTCTTGCGAACCTGAAAGGCAATATCAATGCCAGCGGCCAGAATGCCACCCTTGCCGCGACTGGCGCGAGGCTGCCATTTTCAAGCCTGGCCGCGGGCCTGAAATTGCGCTCTGCCGCCTGGAACGGCAAAAAGCTCACTTTTGACGGACAGTGGAGCGCGGCAGCCAAAACAGCTGATTTCACTGCGGATTGCAATCTGAACGGTAAAATGCTGTTTGGCAGGGATGGCCTGAATTTCACAGGCTTGCCTGGCGCCATCCAGGCTTCCTTCGCAAATGGCCCTCTGCCAGTCGGCTCAAGGGCGAAATTGCAGGGAAAGTTCGGCGCCAGCCCGGACAAGGGCAAATTCGACGTCGCAGGCGCCACGCTGGAAGCGTTCGGCCAGAAAATCACTGGCGATGTCAAGCTCGACGCCAGCGGGAGCGAGCCCAATTTTCAGGGCAATATCACGACCGAAATTGCAAACCTCGGCAAGGCGTTAAACCAGTTTGGCATCAAGACTGACGCAGTGCCGCCGGAATTCAACAGTCTGCGGCTGGAGTCTGCCATATCCGGAAAACCGGATACGATTAAACTCTCCAAAATACGCGCCAGACTTGGCAAAACTGAAATTTCAGGCCAGCTGAACTGGCAACGGTTGCGCCAGCGCAATTACTTCGAAACCGACCTCAATATCGCCTCATTCACGCTCGCGGAATCAAGGCCCGGCGGCAGGGAGCCTGACTGGAATTTCCAGAGCCTGACTACATGGGATGCCAGCGGCAAAATCCGCATTGCCCAGGCCAGTCTCTGGGATACGCATTGCTCCAATCTCAGCGCCACTTTCAGGCTTGCCAACGGCAAACTCACTGTCACGCCGCTCACTGCCAATTTCTACGGCGCGCCGCTTACCTGCAGCCTGACGGCTGATTTCCAGAAAGGTCTTGATTTCACCAGCAAAATTCACGTTCAGGCCTTCAATCTGGGCGAAGCCGCAAAGGACAGAAAACTGAAAACCGCGCTCAAGGGCAGCGCCAGCCTGGATGCCCAGCTTGCCGCCAGACTTTCAGGCAACATGAAACTGGCAAACGCGCTGAAAGGCGACTGGAACTTCAATATTAAAAACGGCTCCTGGCAGAGCCTGGACAAGAATGGCCAGCTGCAGGGCAAACCCACAAATTTCAATTCCATCAGCGCTTCCGGCACCATCGCCAACGGCAACGTTAAAAGCGGCAACTTCCTCCTCACAGGCAATGGCCTCAAGGTGGACGGAAAAAGCAGCCTCAGCCTCGCAAATCAGGAACTCAACTGCGATTTCAATGTCGATATGAAAGGCTGGCCGGATTTTCCCCTCCGCGTCTATGGCCCGCTTTCGAATATTAAAACCTCGATTGGCGCAGGCAAACTGGCCTGGAATGCGATTGGGGAAGTTGTTGGCGGTTTTTCAAACGCTATAGGCGGTCTGGTCAAGGGCGCAGTCAACATCTTTAAATGAAATGGAGCGGGCTGCCAGGCCCGCTCCTGAAACCGCCAAAACTATGCGCAATGAAAATCAGCCATTTTCTTCGGCCACCAGAGTGGCAAGAAGCTCCTTTGCCTGCGTAAAATCCGGATTCATCTCAAGCGCGATCTTGAGGCAGCCCCTGGCCTTGTCCTTGGTGATGCCTTCTGCGAACACCCTGCCCATGTTATAGGCGATCGCCGCCGAGCTGTTTGGCAGGCCAGGATTGATCTGGAAAGCCTTGAGCATGGACCGGATCGCTGTTTCCTTTTCCTTTTGCTCAAAGTAGGCCATCGCCATATTGTAATAGAGCTCGGCAGAGTTCGGGGCAATCTTGAGCGCGCGCTGGTATTCCTTGATCGCCTCAAAAGGCTTGCCCTGCCTGCGCAGCGAAATGCCGAGCTGATTGAATGTGGTCAGATCATCGATCGTAAGATCATCGCCCTTGAGCTCAAGGCATTTGCGCAGATATTTTTCTGCCTGGGCCGGATCGGAATCCTGCAGGGACATGGCGATTTTTTCGGCTACAGCCGCCACCTGCGCCATCGCGTCCTTGAAGGTGCGATTCATGGCGCCATCAAAAAGCTCCTTGGCCGCGTCCGTATTGCCGCGGGCCATCTGCAACTCGGCCATCTCCATCTTGCGCTGGCTGTTTAACGGCGAAAGATCGTCCAGGCGCTTCAGGTATTCATACTGCATGTCCTGGTCATTCTTTTCCTTGGCCAGATCGGCGAGCTTCTGCAGCGGCTCCATGTAGTTTTCAGACTGCTTTGTCGCGCGCTCATACGCAGCCTGGGCCTTGTCCTGATCGCCGGCAAGCCGCAGGGCGTCGCCCATCACCACATAGCCTGCCGCGCTGGTAGGCTGCACTTCTAGAACCTTTTTAGTGATCTTGAGCGCATCCAGGCCGATATTCTGGACAATGAACGTGCGGGCGCGGTCCAGGAGCTGCTTGACAGCGCTCGGTGGCTTCAGCGATGTGGCCATTTTTTCCATGAGATCAACGCCGCTGATGGGCTTGACAAGGATATTGTCCACGCCTGCCTCGTGCAAAAGCATCAAACGCCCCTTGTCCGTATTCGTGGTCATTGCCAGAATGCGCAGCTGGGGAAAACTTTCGCGAAACTGCTTGATCAGGAAGTTTGTGTCGCCAGTGCCGCTCATGCTGCGCTCAATAAACAGAGCAGGCGAGCGCTTGGCGTTGAGATCGTCCGTAATCGCTTTCAGGATGCGCGCCGGATCAGGGTAGAAATCTATCAGCCCGCCCTTGCTGAGAGCCAGGCTTTTTACAGTATTACGCAACAGCGCCAGAAAGGTCTGATCGTCGGTTACGCAGATGATATGGCCATTCATCTTCGTGAAAAAATCCCGAACCACTGCCTGGTGCTTGCCCTGAATCTGTTTTTTCTGAAAATCGGCAAATGCCATGCCAGTCTCCGTAAAAGCCGTGCGGCGAATCTGTTCCAGCCTGTTATTCACCAAAACCAGTGTTAAAATTTTACCTTTTTTACCTTTGTCAATCAAGACAGGAGCATTTTGCCATTCCCGCTCCATATCGCCAGTTACTGGACCGGATGTGGCGGCTTCAATCCTGATGCCAGCCGCGCATTGCGCCAGAAAGCGGGCGATACAGGCTGCCTGCTTTAATCCGGACGATATAAGATTCTTGACGCAAACACGCAATTTGCATAGAGTTTCATACTCTTGTGTAAGATTATCAATTTTTTATCAGCAAGCCTTAACAAAGTTCTTGATCGGCGATAGCAACCAGGCCAGGGCTTAAATCAGGTGCGATTATGGAAAGAGTAGCCATATTTATTGACGCCGGCTATTTCTGGGGACAGCTCTCCCAGATTATTTACGGCGAGCCGCGCAATCGCGAGGATATCCAGCTTAATTATGAGGAAATGCGCGAATCCCTGCTGCGCCAGGTTGAAAGGCAGTTTCCCAATTTTTCCCTGCTGCGCATTTACTGGTATGACGCGCTTGGCATGAACGACCTGCCCTCACGCCAGCACAAGCATCTTGGGCGCCTGGATGATGTCAAAATGCGCTATGGCACGCGCAATACATACGGCAAACAGAAAGGCGTGGACGGCCTGCTGATGGCGGATCTGATTCTGCTGGCGCAAAACAAGGCCATCACTTCGGCAGTCATTGTTTCAGGCGACGCAGATCTCATCCCTGGCGTAACCACAGCGCAAATGCTTGGCGTGCGCGTGCACCGCATGGAAATCAACGGCCAGGATGCCTCCTCGCCGGCATTATGCGAAGAAGTGGACCGCAACAGCGAATGGCCGCTTACGGAAGTCGAAAATTTCGCGACAGCCGCAAGCCATGACGAGTCCGGCTATCCTTCCTATGAGCCATATTTTGAAGATGTGGAGGATATGCAGACAATAACGGATACAGCCAGGGATTTCATAACGCAAATGAGCGATGAGGAGCGGGATAATCTCAATGGCAAGACCACCATCCCGTTTGAGCTGGACAAAAAACTGCTGTATCTTGCCAAAACCGCGCTTGGGCGCCTGCTGTACCCTGATGAAAAGAAAGAGCTGCGCAACAAGATCTTCGAATTGCTGAATAGCGAAGAAAAGCAGCCGGCAGAGGCCCAGGAATGAGATTTTGCCCAAAAATATTCAACGAAATCAACCTTGAACCCGCCCATATTTCCCCTTGCTGCAATATTCGCGGCTTGCAGACGCCAGTTTTCCCGTATTCAGGCGGAGAAATCGATATGAACGCCTATGCGGCGTTTCTCCAGAAAACCGCAGACGAACTGCAGACAGACAGCGGCCTTTGCCGAGGCTGTCCCGACCTGGAAAGCGCGGCTCAGCCGCGGACATACGGCATCAGCTTTCACGCAGTCAGCATCAACATGCATAGATACTTCTGCAATTGCAAATGCGTATATTGCGGGCTTTGGCAAGATCGCAAAAGGAAAGAACCCTACGACCCATTGCCAGGCTTAAAGAGCCTCAGAAATCAGGACGCGCTTGCTGAAAATTGCGTCATAAGCTGGGGAGGAGGCGAGCCCTCAATTCTGCCAACTTTTGACGCATCCTGCGATTGGGCGCTCGAAAATGGCTATTACCAGTATATCCACACCAATGCGCTGCGTTTCTCGCCTGCTATTGCGCGCGCTATCCGAAGAAAACGCACAGCCATCAATATAAGCCTTGATAGCTCCTCTCCTGCTGCTTACAAACGCGTGAAAGGACTGGACGGCTTTCAGAAAGTCACGGACAGCCTGAAAAAATATGCGGAATACGATCCAGGCGCCCTTACCCTGAAATACATAATATTCGAGGAAAACAACAGCCCAGCTGAAGTTGCAGGCTTTATAAGACTCTGCAAGGCCCTGAATGTGGCCCAGGCCCAGTATTCGCTAGATTTTCGCGAAACCAATTCCCGCAAGGTCAGCGAAAAAACGCTGACAACCGCGGCCTTTATGATAAAACAGGCACAAGCACTGGGCGTTGAATGTGTACCCTCCTTTATCGATCGGCCCTGGCTTGAAAAAATAAACGCTATTGCCGAAAGTATCTGACAGGCATATCTCATCATTTTCTGCATCTGCCGCAGGGTCATTCCATACTCCATATGGAAAATGGCGGCAGTTGTTTTCCCATTCAACATATGCCTGACTTACGACCTGTCAAAAATTGACGCTCCCCAAGCCCGAGAGCGCACAAGGCAGAAAACTATTTGAGCAAAAGTGGGAGGGCAGCGAGCAAAAGCGCGGTGCAGGCAACGACAATGCCGCCCAAGCGAATGGCAAGCTTGTACTCAGGCTCTTTCTATCCGCAAATCAAGATAGGCCCTCACAGCGAGCTGCTCATCAACGATTTCGCGCATGGCACTGGCCTGACTCCTGGCCTATTTGAAATATTTGGCGCGCCCGCAGGGATTCGAACCCCGGGCAAACAGCTTAGAAGGCTTGTCAGCCTCTGGATAAGTCGTCGTATTTACAGGGTTTTGTAAACCCATAATGTGCCATACGCGCCCTAAAATGTGCCAAACCCTGAAGAATAATGTGCCCGGATATGTGCCGGGCCTTTTCATTTAAGGAGTCAACCCATGTCCTACTACGCTTACCCGATTTCGCGCTCTTACGACCTGCGCTATTTCATGGAAGCAGGTGATCCGGATATCCGGTTTGAAGTTGTCAAAAAGGGCTCGCTGCGCGAGCAGTTTCTGTATTTGATCCAGACGCCGGCATTCTTTTGCCAGCTCATGGACATGAAGGCGGTCCGGATTGGCCGCTCGTTCCTCATGTACCAGCCTCATGGCATGGTTTACCCTGAAAACGCCATGATTGAAGAAGGCCTGCTCCTCCTCAGCCCGAGAAGCTATGGCTCGTTCCAGTTGCCCAGCCTTGCCGAAAAGGCCGCGCCGGTTGTCAGCGGCGGCGCATTCGCCGCGAGCCCGATTATGGACGCCGCGTTTTACGGCAGCCCAGTGGACATTCAGGGCGAGGTGGCCGGCAAGCCGTTCGCCCTCTGGAGGTGGCAATAATGGACAGATACACCCGCATCATGTTCTACATTGGCGATAAAGAATACTTCATGGGCAGCCGCGCTTACGGCGCTAATCAGCATTCCGGTCATCTTTGGCCGGAGGCGGAACGCTTTGTGGGCTTTGGCCCCAACGGCGTTGAAGAGGAGCTTACCCTTAAGGAGGCCC
Organism: Desulfovibrio sp.; assembly: GCA_014804915.1. Taxonomy (GTDB): domain Bacteria; phylum Desulfobacterota; class Desulfovibrionia; order Desulfovibrionales; family Desulfovibrionaceae; genus Desulfovibrio. Next base: position 19,751 of record JAAUYW010000032.1, read on the forward strand.
GCGAGATTGTGGCGGGCTGGTATGACGGCATCGGCCCCAACTATTATGACAGCGCTGGCAACTGGCCATAGCCAGAATATCGCACTCTTTAATCCCATGCCGGACGGGTAAAAGTCCGGCTTTTTTATTAATAGCCAGGGAGCTTCAGAAATGAAAATCGCTCGCGATGTGCCATCAATCTATGCCGCAGCCATGAGGAAATGGGGCAAGGACGGACAGCTAAATGTTCTTCAGGAGGAATGCGTCGAGCTGATCGTGGCGATAAGCCATGTAAAACGGGCGCGGCCAGAAGCGATGAAAGGGTTTGTGGAAGAGCTGGCCGATGTAAACATTATGGTCGGCCAGTTCATTCAATATCTTGAAGGCAGCCGCTATGGCGCTGAGTTCTGGCAGGTTACACATGAAAAGCTGGACAGGCTGCATGAGCGGCTGGCAAGACAGGAATAAGCAACATCGCCCCGCTGCAATGGCGGGGCTTTTTATTTGAGGTTGATTCCTAAGCAAACATATGTTTGCAGCTTGATACAAAATATCAATATTAAATTTTAACTTTAGTTGTTGACATGGCTGTGCCCAAACCATATTATACAAACGAGGTGGAAATATGGACAATCTTCCTTGCAATGATTCGGATAGTGTTCTAGCGGCCCTTGACCGGCAGATAGCCAATTACCGTGAGCAGCTCTCACACCTTGAATCTGTAAGGAGCCTCTACCTGAAAAAAGCCAATTCATGGGCAATGACAGCTGATTCTATGGCGTGCGCTACCGCGCAAGGCAATTCTGGCCTTACAGTTCAGATGCTTAATGAGGTGCTTGATACCTGGCCCATAGGCAACAGTTTTTCGCCAGAGGACTTGTTTCGCAAAGTTGTAGAAACACGCAACCCTGTTGTACCGAATAAGCGCAATGCAAGCGCGCTTTTAAGCTCATTCCTCTCCCGGAAGGTACGGGATCACCAGCTTGAAAAAATTGAACGTGGTCTGTATCGCAAACCAGAAGCTGAGAAACAGCCTGAGGAAGAATAAATAAAATCCGCCAGCAGCTGCAACTGCCAGCGGATAAGATATTTGCCGAAATTCAAAAAAGCGAGATATCGGCAAAGCCTTGACTGAAAATTCAGTCTAACCCAAGGACATATTGTCCATTCTGAAGGAGTAAGTCAAGGCCTCGCAAGCGTTTCCCCTTGGGAAAGCGCATTGGAGGTAGTATGTCTAAAGATAGGACATACAACCATAAAGAGGGATGGCACTTGATCTTTCGCATGAGCTACAGGCATCCTAAAACTGGAAAGATCGTTCGTGCCAGAAGGCCGATCCCAATTTGGGTAAAAGACTAACCCTTAAATTGCCCCGCTCCTGGCGGGGCTTTTTCTGTTTAATCCTCATCTTTCATCGCGACTGCAATCGGCGGCAGCCAGCGCAAGTCAAAGCGCCGCTCCTCTTTCGCGCCCAGCCAGTAGCCATGCCAGTGGGCGCGGCGGATATGCGGCCTTGGGCTCGCGTGTATGCCAGTCTGGGCAGCCTGCCTTTCTGCGGCCTCGCGCAGCGCTTTCGCCAGCTTTTGCCCTGGACTGTGGATCGCGGGCCGGTCAGGCGGGAAAAGCCGCCAGCCTTTCTTTGTCTTTTTGGCGGAAGGATAATCAGCCCTGGCAAGTGGATCGCGCTTTTGATCTCCAAAGCCGTAAGCGCAAAGATAAAGCAGGAGATTGACTGCCTTTTGCGCTCCGGCCATGAAAACATCGCCACGCGCCAGATACGCTGCGCTCAGGCTGTCGATGCCAGCCACAGCCGCGCCCTTGCGTATTCCGGCAGCCATCCGGTCCAGCGCCTCTGCAAGGCTCCATTTGCCAAGGGGAACGGCGAAGCCGAAATCATCGGTTTCGCGCAGAAAGTGCAGCCTTAGCTCCCTGTTGCCAGAGGCCGCGTCCTGTTCAAGAAACGCGAAAAAACCTGCATACGGCACATTGTAAACTTCAATTTCCTGCTCGATATAGACGCACCAGGCAGGCAGCCGCCAGAGCGTGTCAGCCGGAATATCGCCAACAAGCTCGGTATCCATTAAACTGGCCGCAAGCCCGGGCTCAAAGCGGACAATATCCTGCCCCGGACGCCATGCGCCAGCGGCAGCCAGCTTGCCGATAAGCTGTATCTGAATGTGATCCAGCTGTCTTGCGCCATACAGCTGGCAGGCGATTGGATACCAGGCGCCATACGGCAGAAAAACCTCACGCGGCCAATCGGGAATTTTGTCGCCAGGCATCGCCCTTGTCTGGTCAGCGTATCGCCAGGCGTCAGGGAAATTGCGATTGAGATCTGTCAGGAATTTCACGGGCAAGAGAGGCTTTTCCATGCCCGCATTTTATTCCGATTTATGCCTGATTGCAATCGCGCCATTTACGGCGGCCTGTCCTGCCTTGGCCGGCATTCCTCCGGCAACTGGCTGCCCTTGCACTCATTCTCGAAGCTCTCCTGGCAATGGTTGTCATCAAACCAGAACAGCACGTCAATGAGCCGGTACGGCCAGTCGCGCCTGCCCTGAATATGCCAAAGCCATGCCTGCGCTGAAATTGTCATATCCGGCTTGTTGTTCAAAAAAGCCACACCCAGAAGCTGGT
>JAAUYW010000033.1 GCA_014804915.1 Desulfovibrio sp.
CACAAGCCCGCTGATGCCGCCAAGATTGGCTGTTGGAAAGCCAAGGCCGGCTCCGCGGCCATCGCCATGTTCGATTTTGCCAAAAATCGCATACTTGCGGCCAAGCAGCCTTTTGGCGCATTCCACATCCCCGGCCGCAAGGCATTTGCGCAGACGAGTAGAACTGACAGGCGCGCCATCAACTTCAAACGCTGGCGCCCGGGTTACGCCAAAGCCGTGCCTGGCGCCTATTTCCTGCAGCAGGGAAGCATTGCCCTCCCTGTTTCTGCCCAGCGTGAAGTCATGTCCAATCACAAGCTCGCGCAGTCCCAGCGGCAACAGGAATTCAGCCACAAACCGCGGCGCGGAGCAGGCGGCAAGCTCCATAGTGAACGGCAGCTCGCGCACTGCGGCAGCGCCCGCCTGTTTCAAGAGCCCTAGACGCTCCATCCGCCCATAAAGAGGCTGATGACTCGCCTTGCCGCGCAATACCTCGCGCGGGTGCGGCCAGAAAGTTACGATTTCAAAATCAAGATTTTTTTCAGCCGCAATCCTGGCCGCCAGATTCAGCAGGGACTGGTGGCCAAGATGAACGCCGTCAAAATTTCCGATTGTGACGCAGGCCTGTTTTGCCAAGATCAGATGAGCCGGTCAAAAATGAATCTGTAATTACCGCGAATATGAAGCGCCAGCTTGAGGATTAGCGGCTTCTGGTTTTCAGCTTCGCGATCCAGAAAAGAAACAAGATGCCTGGCAATGCTACTGAAATCGCTGGTGCCAGACGGCTGAATCATGCCCCAGTATTCCCGCGCCCGCTCCAAAATCTGCTGCGTGGCCTTGCCGGAATGGNCGTGGCCATAATTGCGCAGGAATGTCTCGAACATNAGATCAGCATCATGCGGAAANGAGCTTGCNAGNGCCAGACGCCACAGGGCAATGCTCAACCCGCGCAATTCGACCTGCATCTGCCTGCGGCGCATGAACTGAAATCTGCCTATGCCAAGCAGGTCNAATTCCTGGGCAAAATCAAGATCATCCAGAAGCGCGGCAAAATTGGCCAGCGCTTCCCGGATCANGGCTTGCTCGTCAAGCTCTTCCGCCAGATTCTGCATGTTGTTCCCGTTTGCGGGCCGGCCTGCGCCTGTTGCGGTTGCTGTTGCCGGCAAATGACCTGCGCCTGTTCACGGACTGGCCAGGNTAGCGCCTCTCGTTCCGCGCCTGGCGATGGTAGTCATCCAGCAGCATGGCCATGATCGCCAGCGCTTCTTCATCGTCTCCGGCTTCTGCCGCNGCCATCTCCCTGGCCAGCGGCAAATAGCGATTCGCGCGCATTCTCTCAAGTCCGGTGAGATTGCGCAGCCTGCCTTCGAGCACAGTATTGAGCCGCTCGCACACCACCTTGGAGACTTCCTCATCAGTGGGCACGTCTATCTCGCGCAGGTTGATTCTGTAATTTTTTGCTATGCGGTCAAGATCGAGCTTCTGCATCACATCCACAAGGGAGATTACCGTGCCGGCGGCGCCAGCGCGGCCNGTGCGCCCTGCGCGATGGATATANCTTTCCTTGTCCTCTGGCGGCGAATACATGAACACATGCGAAAGCTCCGGAATATCAATGCCGCGCGCNGCCACATCCGTGGCGACCAGGAATTGCGTAGTGCCATCCCGCACCCTGCCCAGCACTGCCTCGCGCTTTTTCTGCGGCAGATCAGCGGAGATCTCGTCCGCGCGATAGCCAAAGCCCTTGAGCACGCCAGCCAGATAATGGACATCCGCCTTGGTATTGCAGAAGATGATGGCTGAAGACGGATTTTCCGTTTCAATCAGGCGCACCAGGGCGCGATCGCGATCCATTGGCTTGATTTCGCAGAACAGATGCTCCACATCAGGCACGTGCACTTCCTTGCGCGAAAGCGAGAGCATCTCGGGAGAAATCATGAACTCCCTGGCAAGCTTGAGCACATGCGGGGGATAGGTGGCTGAAAACAGCGCNGTCTGGCGTTCCTTTGGCATGTGGCTGGCNATCTCGACCATGTCCGGATAAAAGCCAATGGANAGCATCCGGTCTGCCTCATCAAAGACCAGCTCGCGCAAGCCATCAAGATTCATGGATCTGCGCAGGAGATGATCCAGCACGCGGCCAGGAGTGCCAATGACAACCTGGCANCCTTCTGACAGGGCCCTGAGCTGCTCGCGATAGCCTGTGCCGCCATAGACAGCGCAGGAATTCANTCCGCTGCCCTTGAAGAGNGTATGCGCCTCACGATCAACCTGCAGGGCCAGCTCCCGGGTTGGCACAAGCACCAGGGCCTGGGTCTGCTTCCTGGAGGGGTCAAGGGATTCGAGCATTGGCAGCAAATAGCAGCCAGTTTTGCCGCTGCCAGTGCGCGACTGCACCATTATGTCCCTGCCNGCNAGCAGNTAGGGAATGGCCAGCGCCTGCACCGGAGTAAGGCTGTCCCAGCCCGCTGCGGCGCAGGCCNTGCGCAAGGGCTCCGGCAATGAGGCAAGAGTGGCNGGCNGCAGCGCGTTTTNNGGCTCCTGCACCTCGCAGCCCTCAAATGATTTCGTCTTTTCGCTTGCTTCTGACATTTCAGCTTCCATATATGTTTGTATCTGCTATCTCAATAAAATGAGCATTCAGCCAGCGACGCGACCGCAGNCCCAGACTGAAGGATGCGGCNGGAACAGAACCGGAACAAAGCGCCTTTTGCCGCATCTGCTTATATATCTTTACAGATTTTTAATATTTTTGCAATATTCCCGCCTGAAGCATGAATTGCCCCGCAATTTTGCGCGTCTGCGTTGAAACTGGAGCGCGCATGCCATTGCGGGCATCCGGCCAGCGTATAGCCTGNGGCCGGCCTGCAGAAAAGGCGGAGACCAATGCCAGGCAGCACATTTGGAAAAATATTCCGGTTGACAACTTTNGGAGAATCGCATGGGCCGGCCATTGGCGGCATAGTTGATGGCTGCCCGGCNGGAGTCCGCCTGGACGAGGCCCTGATCCAGCGCGAGCTTGACCTGCGCAAGCCTGGCGGCGGCGGCCCTGCCACCAGCCGCAGGGAAGCGGATCGCATCCAGCTGCTTTCAGGCGTTTTCGAAGGCGTAACNACTGGCACCCCAATAGGCTTCATCATTGCCAACACAANCCAGCGTTCCGGCGATTATGACAAGCTTGCCAATGTTTTCAGGCCTGGTCATGCGGACTGGAGCTATTNTCGCAAATACAACGGCATCCGCGACCATCGCGGCGGCGGNCGGGCCTCTGGCCGGGAAACAGCCTGCAGGGTGGCAGGCGGAGCAATAGCGCGGGCCCTGATGGAACAGGCCTTTGGCTACCGCATTGGCGCTGGCTGCACCGCTTTTGGCGGCATTGCCATTCCGGAATCCGAAATTGACATTTTCAACGCTTCCGCAAGGCCATATTTCGCAGCCAGCGATCAGGCCCCGGCCCTCTGGGATGCCGAAGTGGCCGCAGCGCGCTCAAGCCAGGATTCCCTTGGCGGCATTGCCCGAATAATCGCCGCAAATGTGCCCGCCGGCCTGGGGGAGCCGGTATTTGNCAGGCTNGACGCGATGCTGGCATTCGCGATCATGAGCGTGGGCGCAGTCAAGGGCGTTGAATTTGGCGCCGGCTTTCTGGCTGCCGGCATGCGCGGCTCCAGTCATAATGACGTGCTTATGCCAGGCGAGCCCGCCAGGCTGGGGCGGCCGCCAGAGCCTGTATTCGCGAGCAACAATGCCGGCGGCATCCTGGGCGGCGTTTCAACCGGCCAGGACATTGTCATCAACGCCGCTGTAAAGCCGATAGCGTCGATAAGCAGGGAGCAGGCCACAATAGACAAGTCGGGCCAGCCTGTGAAAATCACAATCGGCGGCAGGCATGACCTGTCAGCCATCCCCAGAATCATCCCTGTGCTGGCNGCNATGGCGAATCTTGCGATTGCGGACGCATGGCTGCTCCAGAAACGGCAGGCCTGGGAAAAATGAGCNANGCCCCGGCGCTGCCCAGGGAGGGCCAGATCAGCCGCGAAGGCGTGATCGACAAGATTGTCTTTCACAATCAGGACAACGGCTTTTCGGTGCTTCGCGTCCAGACTGGCGANGGCCGCAAGGCGGAGATCGAGACAATGGTCGGCCATCTGGCGAATCCGCGCGCAGGCTGCAGAATGCGTTTCCTCGGCANATACGGCAACAATCCGCGTTTTGGCCGCCAGTTCGCTTTCGAAACAGCGGAAGAGATCATGCCCGCCACAACAGAGGGCATACGTCTTTATCTTGGCTCCGGCCTGATCAGGGGCCTTGGCAGCGAGATGGCAGGCCGCATTGTCGAGAAATTCGGACTGGACACCATCCGCGTGCTCGATGAAGAGCCTGAAAAGCTGAAATCCGTGCGCGGCATAGGCANGAAAACGCTTGAGCGGATATGCAAAAGCTGGAGCGAGCATCGCGGCATCCGCGATCTCATGCTTTTCCTNAGNCCGCATGGCATCAGCGCGGCCTACGCGGTCCGGATTTATCGCGCCTACGGCGAGGAAGCGCTCCACATAGCCAGCCAGAATCCCTACAGGCTGGCAATGGATATTCGCGGCTTCGGCTTTGTCACAGCCGACATGATCGCCTCAAAGCTCGGCTTCAGGCCGGATCACCCGCTGCGCGTCAAGGCGGCCGCCCTGTACAATCTCCAGCGCGCAAGCGAGGAGGGCCATGTCTATTTGCCGGAGCATGAGCTTGTGAAGCGCGTGCGAAAGCAGATCGATGTGGAAGAGGATCTGGTAAAATCGGCCCTGGCCGAACTTGCCGCAGAGCAAAGGCTGGTTTCTGAAATCCNNGAGCCGGAAGGNGCCGGNATTTATCTCAGGCGCTTTTTTCATTGCGAATCCAGGACNGCCTATTACCTGCAGCGCCTTTTNCGCTCGCCCAAGTCGGTAGTCTTCAGGGACNGCTCGCAAGCCATCGCCTCGGCCCTGAAAAAATTGCCAATCGGGCTCGCGCCGCAGCAGGTCAGGGCNATCGAAGATTCAACCGCAGTCAAGATTCTCGTGATCACNGGCGGCCCGGGAACAGGCAAGACCACAATCATCAATGCCATCATCAGGGTGTTTGAAACCGCGAGCGCCAAAATCCTGCTGGCCGCCCCAACAGGCCGGGCCGCGAAGAGAATGTCCGAAACCAGCGGCCGCGAAGCGAAAACCATTCATCGCCTGCTNGAATACAGCCCTGGCGAGGACAACTTTGCCCGCAATGAGGATTGCCCGCTCAACTGCGGNCTGCTGGTCGTGGACGAGNCCTCGATGATGGACAGCCAGCTTTTTTACCATCTGCTCAAGGCCGTGCCGCTTGGGGCCACCCTCATTCTTGTCGGCGACGCCAACCAGCTTCCGTCAGTCGGGCCAGGAAACGTCCTTGCTGATATCATTGACTCCGGAGCGGTCAGGGTGGTGGAGCTCAACGAAATTTTCCGCCAGTCGGCAGAGAGCGAAATAATCTGCAACGCGCACCTGATAAATCGCGGCCAGATGCCCAATCTGGAGCGCAATGAAAACCGTCTTTCCGATTTTTACTTCATCCAGAGGTCAGAAGCCGAAGAATCCGCCAAATTCATGGTCGAGCTGATTCGCCATCACATTCCCAGACGCTTTGGCCTTGATCCAGTCAATGAAATCCAGCTGCTCACGCCAATGCACCGCGGCATTATCGGGGCCGAGAACATGAACAGCCTCCTGCAGGAAGCGCTAAATCCCAATGGCCTTGAAATCCGGCGCGGAGAAAGAGCCTTTCGCCTCCATGACAAGGTGATGCAGATCAGGAACAATTACGACAAGGACATCTTCAATGGCGATATGGGCCGAATTGTCAAAATGGAGCCGCGGGAAAAATGGCTGAGC
>JAAUYW010000034.1 GCA_014804915.1 Desulfovibrio sp.
TGCTGGAGCAGGAAGTGAGCAGACTCAAGGGCGAGCCCGAACCTCCTGCGGAAACAGAAATCAACCTGGCTCTGCCTGCGCATATTCCCGCGAGCTATATTGAAGATGGGCGGGAGCGGCTGCGCTATTACAAGGCCCTGACCTCGGCGCAGGACGGGCCCGGGCGCGAGGAAGTGGCCCTGGCAATGCGCGACCGCTTTGGCCAGTTTCCCGAAGAGATGCGCACTTTTCTTGCCGTGCTTGATTTCAAGCAATTTCTGGGCGAGCTGGAAGTGGAAAAAGCGGATATAATGCCCCAGGCCATAAAGCTTGTCTGGCGCAAGGACCAGAAGGCGATCGCGCCGGAAAATATCGCTGCCGTGGCCGGCGAGCATCCCCAAATCAGACTGATTCCGCCAGCTGCCCTTTCCCTGCCGCTCGATAAATCCATTTCAGCTGCCGAAGCGCTAAAAGAGGCGCGCGCCATTCTTTCCGGCCTGGTGAAACAGCCAGCGGCGCCCCAGGCATGAGCCGGCTGCCCGTTCTTCTCTTTCTGGCTTTTGCCCTGCTCTGCTCCTGCAGGGAGGCCGCCTTGCCGCCAGGCACTGTGGCGAGCGTGAATGGCGAGCTGATCAGCCTGCATTCCCTGCAGGCGCTGCTGGATAGCCGCTCGGTTGATCTGGGCATTCCGGCCAGGCCTTCTGTGGCTGAAATGCGGGAAAGATACCGCCACGCGCTCAGCATCCTGATAGCGCATGCGCTGGCGCGCCAGGAGCTTGCCAGCCGGGGCATCGACCCAGACGAAAAGGATGTTGATGAGGCGATTGCCAGGATTCGGGAGGATTTTGGCCCTGACAGCCTCCAGGATTATTTCGCTGAGACTTTTCTGCGCGAGGATGAATGGCGACAGCTTATGCGCGATCACCTTGCTGTCAATATATTAATGGAACGGGTGCTTGAGCCTGGCCTCAAGGTTTCGCTTGATGAAGTCAGAAAATATTATGAAGAACACAAGCAATCTTTGTCAGTGCCTGAAATTGCAAGAATTTGCCATGCTGCTGCAAAGGACAGGGACGAAGTTGCAGCCTGGTGCGAGAAGGCGGAATTCGAGAACAGCCCGCTTGCCCAGTGCGTGGATATTTCGCCTGATTCCATTCCCGAGCCCTGGGCTTCCGAGGCAAAAAAGCTCCGGCCAGGCGAATGCGGCAGGATTATCGGGCAGGAAGGACAGTGGCGAACTGTTGCCCTGCTGCGAAAGGATGGCGCAAGAGAGCCGCGCCTTTCGGAAATTTACGGCTTGATTGAAGCCCGTCTGCTTGAGGAAAAGAAACTGGAAGCTTTTGACAGCTGGCTGGCGCAAAAGCTGGGCGCCTCACGGGTTCTCGTGAATCCGGAGCTTTTTTCTGCCAATGCCAGCTGAGTCATTTTTTTGAAATTGACAGGGCCAGACTCTTATCAACAGCGATAAATAACAGTATTTTCAACTAGATATGTTTTGGCATATCTCTTGCTAATTGGCTGGTATCCAAATTACCGGCCCACAGGCCGCAGTTGAGAGGTAATAGATATGCCACCATTTATGATGAACTTAGCGAACAAGTGCAAGGAATTTTGGGCCGGACTTGGCAAGGTGCAGCGCATGGCGCTGGCCGGAGCGGCAGTAGCAGTACTGGCTGGCGTCATTGGCTTGTCAGTATATATGGGTAAAACCGAATACAAGGTGCTTTATTCAAATCTTGGACCGGAGGATGCAAACGCGGTAGTAAAGGCGTTGCAGTCGGACAAAATTCAGTACCAGCTTGCTGACAATGGCACCACGATCATGGTTCCCCAGGAAGTGGTCTATGACCAGCGCATAAAGATAGCTGGCGAAGGCGGTCTTGTTGGCCAGGGAATTGGCTTTGAGATTTTTGACAAGGTCAAGGTTGGCCAGACTGATTTCGTGCAGAAAATCAATTACACCCGCGCCCTGCAGGGCGAGCTTTCACGCACAATCAGCGAATTCCCGAGCGTTGAATCCGCCCGTGTGCATCTGGTGATGCCGCAGCGCAGCCTGTTTGTGGAAGAGCGCCAGTCTCCGTCATCTTCGGTAGTGCTCAAACTTAAAAGGCCCAACGCAAAGCCTGACCAGAAAGAAATCAATGCGATCCTGAACATGATGGTCATGGCAGTGGAGGGACTGGACAAGAATCACGTTTCAATTACGGATAATGGCGGCAAAGTTCTTTATCAGCCTGAAGAAGACAGCCTGGCTGGCATCAGCACCACGCAGCTTGAGCATCGCCAGCAGGTGCAGCGCAACCTGGAGCGCCGCATTGAAGAAATGCTGCAGCCGATTTTTGGCACTGGCCGTGTGATCGCGAAAGTAAACGCGGACATGGACTTCAGCCAGCGCACCATTCGCCGTGAGATTTTTGATCCTGAAAAAACAGTAGTGCGCAGCGAGCAGCGCAGCGAGGAAACCCAGCAGGGCCGCGCGAATCTTGAGGCCGGCGCTCCGGACGCCAACTTCCGCGGCGATGGCATTACCGGCTCGGTTTCCCATCAGAACGGCAGCCGTGAAACCAGGACGACCAACTATGAAATCAATCGCGAAGAAGAGCAGATTATTGCCAATGTAGGAGATTTGCGTCGCCTGACAGTTGCGGTTATTATCGATGGGTCGTATGAAAAGGCGGAAGGCGCGTGGACATTTGTGCCGCGCAAGCCTGAGGAACTGGAGCGCGTGCGCCAGCTTGTATCCAACGCTGTAGGTCTGGATGCCACCCGCGGCGACTCCCTGGAAGTAAGCTCTGCCCCGTTCAGCGACTCCGAGCCGCCACATGAGCCCAACTTTGGCGATGTGCTGGCCGAATATGCGGAACGTCTTGGCAAGCCACTGCTCAATGCCCTCCTGGCCTTCCTCTTCCTGATGCTTGTTGTGCGGCCGGTAGTGCTCGCCCTCATCAGGCCGAAAGTGGAAGCTGGCGAAATGGTTGAAGGCCTCGAAGGTCTGCCCTCCGCTGAAGAACAGCTGGCCCTGTATGAGGCCCTGGAAGAAGCAGCCAAGCAGGATGACGAGCTGGCCGAAACCATGGAAGATGATGAAGAGCTGGTATTTGCGGACATAGAAGCGCTCAAGGCACATATTTTCACTCTCTCCGATAATCACATGGAGCAGGTTGTAACCCTGGTGCGTGGATGGATGAAACAGGATGAAGCAGCAAGAGCGTAAACCAAAGGCTCTGGGCGCAGGCGGGGGCAGCCCGCCGCCCGATCTGGCTGAATTGCGCGCCATTCGCCTGGCGCAGCGCGAAACAAACAAACGCGTGGAAGAATTAAAACTGCGGCTTTTCCGGCTAACCGAACAGCACATGGACCAGGCAGTGAGNCTGCTCCGCCGCTGGATGGATGACAAGCCGAAAAAATAGATTTGGATAGCAGTCTCCCCTGTTTAGCACAGGGGAGGCTGTTTTGTTGTAAAAGGAGTTCTTTGCAATGGATCTTACCGGCCAGCAGCGCACTGCAGTGCTGCTTTTGGCGATGGGCGACAAGTTCACCGCAGACATATTCAAACGTATGGAACGCAAGGAAATCGCGGATGTATCCAAGGCCATCGTCGAGCTTGGNCCAGTGCCCAAGGAAACAGTGGAGGATGTGCTGCGCGATTTTCATGAAACCCTCGTCGATGGCGTGGACATGATTTCCGGCGGCAGCGATACGGCCAAACGCCTGCTTGCCAGAAATCTTGATCCTGAAACAGCCAAATATGTCATGGACGCGCTTGCGCTGGATACAGGCCCGGCTCCTTTCCGCGATCTGGAATCTGTGAGCCCGCGCCTGCTCTCGCAAATCTTGCGCAATGAGCATCCGCAAACCCTGGCGCTNATCATGGGCCATCTCAATCCTGACCAGGCAGCCAATCTTCTGACAAGCCTGCCGGCAGGGGTGCGNGCCGAAGTTCTTACGCGGCTTGCGAAACTGGAATCAGTGCCTGAAGAAATGCTGATGGAAGTTGACAAGGTATTGACCAGCCAGTTAATCGCGATGGGAGGCAAGGAAGGCAAAAAGGTTGGCGGCGTAGCCTCGGTCGCTGAAATCCTCAATGCCACNGACCGCGCAACAGAAGAGGAGGTGCTTTCTGAAATTGAGGAAGAATCTGCGCAAATGGCGGAGGATATTCGCAATCTGATGTTTGTGTTCGAGGACTGCAGGAATATCGACGACAAGGGCGTGCGCGAGCTTTTGAAAGAAATTTCCAATGACACGCTNACTCTGGCCCTGCGCGGCGCAAGCGATGATCTTAAGGAAAAGTTTTTCAAGAACATGTCCGAGCGCGCTGGCAACCTGATCCGCGAGCAGCTTGAATTCATGGGGCCGACCAAGATTTCCGATGTTGAGGCGGCCCAGCAGAATATAGTCAAGGTTGTGCGTCGCCTTGAGGCTGAAAACAAGGTTGTTGTCAGCCGCGGCGGCGGAGACGTATTCGTATAAAANTTAAAAATGCAAACCAATCCGGGAAGCAGGCATGGCATCTGACGAAGTGCGCAAGAAATGGGGCACCATTTTTATGGGCGATCGCGAGGCAAGCGTTGAACAGCTCAATGCCATGCAGGAGCATTTAAATCGCGACAAGCTGCAAAAAGAGCGCACCGAAGACTATATGGAGCGCGTCAAGGCCAGGGCTGCTGACCGCGCCCGTGAAATTCTGGGAGCGGCCTACGCGGAACGGCAAAAGGTNCTTGATGANGCCAAAAACGACGCNGCNGTCCAGAAACGTCTTGCGGCGCAGGAATGCGTCAGGATAAAAGCTGAAGGCGAGGAAATCCGCAAGCAGGCNCAGGAGGAGCTTGCGGCAGCCAGACAGGAGCGGGAGGAAGCCCAAAAACTGCGCGAACAGGCTCATGAAGAGGGCTTTCAGGCTGGCATGGACCAGGCTGCGCAGGANCTGCATGAATTTCGCGCAGAACTTGGNCAGGCGATAAGCTCGGTTTTGCGCGCAATCGAACGGCAGCGCAAAAACATCCTGCTCAATTGGCGCGAAGATCTGGCCGATCTTGCGANGGCTGCCGCGCAGGCTGGCACAGGCTATGTTCTGCAAAAGGAGCATGAGGCGATTATTCGCCAGCTGGTTTTTCAGGCCCTGGAATTGCTGGAAAACCGCAGCGTGGTTTCACTGCGCGTAAATCCCGCTGATGAGGAGACAGTCAGCGATCTGTTCCATGCCGCAAGGGAACGCGCGCCCGAGCTGAAGCAATGGGTGGTGACTGGCGATGAATCAATCGAGCGCGGCGGTCTGATTGCGGACAGCGGCACAGGAAGCGTTGATTTCAAACGCGCGAATTTNCGCGAAATGGTGGAAAACGTGCTGNCGCATCTGGGCTTGCCCGAACTGGAGCGCGAGGCGGGCGAAAGCCAGGAAGTCGCCAATCTCGTTGAGCAGGAAGTGGCGCATCTGGCCAGCCTGACTCCGGAATTGGCTCCGCCCGAGCCTGAACCCGTGGAAGAGGCGCCAGAGCCGGAACCGGTTGCAGAGCCCGAGCCGGAAAGGGAGCCTGCCGAGGACGAACAGGACATACAGCCGCAACCGGAGCCGGAAGAGACAGGGGAAGAAACTCCTGAACCAATGGCAGCTCCTGCAGTCGCGCCTCTGGCCGCCCCGAGCCTGGCAGAGCTGGAAGAAGAGCTGTTTCCGCTTGAGGAAGAGGCTTTGGAAGAACCCGAAACAAAGCAGCCTGCCCAAACTCCTGAAATTGATCCCAGGACTCTTTCCGAAGGCGGATTTTTGTAATTCTGGCCCGGGTGGCTGCCCGGCGCCAGCTTGCAAGCGAAATACATGGAGACGCTGGTGAAGCTCGATCCCAAGGCCTGCGCGCAATTGCTGCGCCAGAGTTCCCCGGTGAAACTATTCGGCAAGGTGAACAAGGTGGTCGGCCTGGTGGCGGAAGGAGGCGGTTTGCGCGCTCCGCTGGGCGCAGTCTGCCATATGCTGCCTGACGGCGCCAGCGAGGGCATTGCAGCGGAAGTAGTCGGTTTTCGGGATAGCAACCTGCTGTTCATGCCCTACGGAGACATGCGCGGCATTCGTCCGGGCAGCCTGATTCGCAACACAAGCCTGCCCCCTGTTTTTCCGGTGGGCCCTGCCTTGCTCGGCCGGGCATTTGACGCCTTTGGCTCCCCTCTCGACGCCGGCCCGAAAGTCAGCGCGGAGCTTTATTCTTCCCCGCTGCCTGCTGGTGAAAATGCAAAAGAGGATTTTGCGCGCCAGATGGAGAGTCAGGCTCCATTTACGCCAGAATGGGCAGTCCAGGCAAAAAAACAATGGCAGCCCGAACTGGCGCCGCTCTACGCAGATCCGCCCAGTCCATTGATGCGGCCGCGCATTACGGATTGCCTGGATGTGGGCGTACGCGCGATAAACAGCCTTATCACGCTGGGCAAGGGACAGCGCGTCGGCATCATGGCCGGTTCAGGCGTGGGCAAATCAACGCTGATGGGCATGATGGCCCGCTACACCAAGGCGGATGTGAACGTCATCGCCCTGATTGGCGAACGCGGCCGCGAAGTTGTGGAATTCATGGAGCGGGATCTGGGCCCTGAGGGCATGGCGCGCTCCGTGCTCGTGATTGCCACATCGGATCAATCCCCGCTTGTGCGCATGCGCGCCGCGTACGCGGCTACATCTGTGGCCGAATATTTCCGCGACAAGGGCATGGATGTGCTTCTCATGATGGATTCTGTCACGCGTTTCGCAATGGCGGCCAGGGAGGTAGGCCTGGCCATTGGCGAGCCGCCTACCACCAAGGGCTATACGCCCTCGGTATTCGCGCAGCTCCCAAAGCTGCTTGAGCGCGCTGGCAGATCAAATACCGGCACAATCACAGGCATTTATACTGTGCTTGTGGATGGCGATGATTTCAATGAGCCAATCGCGGATTCTGTTCGCTCCATTCTGGATGGACATATAGTGCTTACGCGCGAGCTTGCGGATCAGGGTCATTTCCCGGCAATCGACGTGCTCCGCTCAATCAGCCGTTTGCGCTCTGACATTGTGCCCAGGGAGGATGTTATTGCCGGCCGGGTAGTAACGCGCAGGATGAGCACCTACCGTAAAGTCGAGGATATGGTCAATATCGGCGCGTATTCCAAGGGCAGCAACCCGGAGATCGATGAAGCCATAGCCGCCATGCCGGCAATCAATGCGTTTTTGTGCCAGGAAGTCGGCGATCCGCAAGATCTGGAGCAGTCCATGGCGCAATTGCGGGCGCTTGCCGGCAGCGAGGTTGCCGCCGCAAAGGCCGCTCCCCAGCGGGGCATGCCCGCGCCGCCTCGCGTGGCGGATCTGTAAACAAAGCTGCGATGGCAGCCGCATCTGCAACCAGTGTCTTCGGGAACGCCAAATGGCAGCGCTTTCCAGGATTACTGAAATAGCTGGAGGGATGGGATGGGTATAAAAACTGACAAAAGTCAGGACAGATTCACGTTTCAGCGAATGGGCGGAATCGACCAGATCGTGATGGAGAATGATTACGACTGGCAAAACCTGGACAAACTGGACCCGAAACTCTGGATGGCGCTGAGTTGCCCGATAGCTGGGCTTGAATTCAATCAGGCCACGCTCAAGCTGCTGGATGCGGATGGCGATGGCCGAATTCGGGCCCAGGAAGTGCGTGAGGCCGTAGCGTGGGTTTGTCAGCGCCTTGCCAGGCCCGCAAAACTGAAAGAAGGCAGCCATAGCCTGGCTCTGGCGGATTTGCGCGATGACACGCCTGAAGGACAGGCGCTTGCCTCCGCGCTGAAAATGGCCATGAAGGATGCGGACAACAAGGAAGCACTGACCATCCCCGAAATTGAAAAGACCCTGGCAAAAGCCTCGGATTACGGTTTCAATGGCGATGGCGTAATCACGCTTGAGTCTGTAGCAGAAGCAGCCAGGGAGAACGCAGCATATGCGAGCCTTGACGAATACTTGAGGCTTGGCATGGCCATTGTTGGCGCCAAAAAGGACGCTTCCGGTCATCCCGGCCTGGATGCGGATCTGGCCGGCGAGCTTGATGCGCGCATTCGGGCGACCCAGGATTGGCGCGCCAAAATAAAGGCGCTTGATCTGCCCCTTGGCGAGGATACAGGCGAAGCCTGGGGGCTGCTCGAACAGCTGCAGCCAAAATTTGAGGATTATTTCAACCGTTGCCAGCTTGCCGCATACGCACCGGCCACTGCCTCACTGCTGGATGAAAGCTCGCTTCTGAAACAAATCGGCGCCGAGGATGCCGCTGCGCCGCTGGTGCTGAATCGCGAGGCGCTGCTTCCGCTGCCGCTTGCAAAGGTGAATGTGAACTGCGAGCTGAGTCTGGACAAAGACCTCAATCCGGCATGGAAACCGGAAATTGACAAATTCGCAACCCTGTTCACGCCGCTGCTTTCAGGCAAGAAAAAGCTGACCCAGGCAGACTGGAAGCAGATCTGGGAGCGGTTTGCGCCCTACGCAACCACACTGAATGCCAGACCGTCCTATCCGGCGCCAGCTGAAGACGCCACACGCGTGTCATTTCCCGGCTTGCCGGAAATGGCTGACGCGGCCGCCCAGGACGGCTTTGGCTGCGCCTGGGCGCCGCTGAATCCGGATCTCGCGCTGGAAGAGCTATCAGATGAACAGCTCGCTTCACTGCTGGATGCCAGAACGGATTTCACAAAGGTGGTGGAGCTGGATCTGGCCGCTCCCCCGCTGGCTTCATTCCGGGATCTGCACAAGCTTTCGCTTTATAATGCATATTTATATACTTTTCTCATGAATTTCGTTTCCTTCATGGATTTCTACAACCCTGAAAAGAAAGCGATTTTCCAGACTGGCACCCTGTATCTGAACAGCCAGGGCTGCATGCTGACTGTGCCGGTGCAGGAAATCGAAACCCACGCAGTACTGGCCGCGCCAAGTCATCTCTGTCTGATTTATTGCGAATGCGCGCGCACGGAAGCTGATGGATCCACCCGCAACATGACCATTGCCTCGGCCCTGACGCAGGGCAGCCTGGCGGCGTTGCTGGATGGACGGCATGGCCTGTTCATAGACAATGACGGCAAGGAATGGGACACCCGCATAGCGCGCATTATCCACAATCCAATCAGCATTCGCGAGGCTGTCTGGTCGCCGTACATTCGGCTTGCCAATATGGCAAGCCAGCAAATCCAGAAATTCATTTCCAAAAAGGAAGAAGATGCGACACAGAAATTGACAGAGCATGCGACAACAATAGCGCAAGGCCAAAAACCTGCCGAGCCAAAGCAGGGATTTGATTTCGCAAAAGGGGCCGGCATATTCGCAGCCCTGGGCCTCGCGCTCAGCGCCGTCAGCGCTACCTTCGCCTATATCGCAAATTCCCTGGCATCGCTAGGCTGGCTCTGGCCGCTCGCGCTGGTTCTGGTGTTTATCTGCATTTCAGGGCCCTCGGTAGTGCTTGCGTGGCTAAAATTGCGCCAGCGCAGCCTGGGCCCGCTGCTTGACGCCTCCGGCTGGGCTGTAAACAAGGGAGCGCCAATCAATCTCGCGATGGGGGCATCGCTCACCAGCGTGGGCAAACTGCCGCCGAACGCGACCTGCGATCCGCATGATCCCTATAGCCTGCCCGGCAAGATGCTGGCCCGAAAATGGAAAATCCGCTTCTGGGTGACCATTTTTCTGCTGCTTCTGGCCTGCCTGGGCGCTTTCGCGCTTTACTGGCATTTCATGGGAGAGCCAATCTGGCTGTTTGACTTGCGGGCCAAACTCGGAATCTAGGGCCCCGTCGCCCTGACGAGGCTCCAGCAGCCAGCCCTGGCCAAGAGACCGGATGGCCTGGAGCCGCAGCCGAAACTGGGGGCATTGTGACGATATGCCTGTCAGAAATGCTGACATTCACGCAATCGCCTGCGACTCTGGACTAGCAGGCGGGAAACTGGTATTTCAAGGGCAATCAGCTTAATTTGCAATGGTTGGGGACTGCCGCGCATCTTGCCACCAAGAGCAGACAGCCCAGTTGGCCACACAACAGCGCCTGGCGCAAGGAGATTTCGGATGGCAAAAATGAAAACAATGGACGGTAATACCGCTACTGCCCAGATTTCCTATTACCTCACGGAAACTGCGGCGATTTATCCCATCACGCCTTCTTCGCCAATGGCGGAAGTTGTGGACGAACTGGGCGTGAAAGGCCATAAAAACATTTTTGGCGACGAAGTGGTTGTCTGCGAAATGCAATCCGAAGCAGGCGCAGCTGGCGCTGTTCACGGCATGCTGGCCGCAGGCTCACTTACCAGCACATACACCGCCTCGCAAGGCCTGCTTCTGATGATTCCCAACATGTATAAAATCGCCGGCGAACTGCTCCCCGGCGTTTTTCACGTTTCCGCGCGCGCACTGGCAAGCCATGCGCTCTCAATTTTTGGCGACCACCAGGACGTGATGGCCTGCCGCCAGACGGGCTTCAATTTCCTGGCTTCCGCATCTGTGCAGGAATGCATGGATCTCGCGCTTGTTGCGCATCTTTCAGCTCTCGATGCCAGCCTGCCCTTCTGCCACTTCTTTGATGGCTTCCGCACTTCGCACGAAGTCAACAAGATTGAGACCATCGACATTGAAGATGTCAAGAAAATCGTAGATTACGAGAAAATTGAAGAATTTCGCGCGAATGCCATGAATCCGGAACATCCGATGATTCGCGGCACCGCCCAAAATCCGGATATCTACTTCCAGAACATGGAAGCCTGCAACATGTTTGTTGACGCTGTGCCGGCCATTGTCGAAGAAAACATGCGCAAGGTGGAAAGCATCACGGGCCGCGCCTACAATCTCTTTGACTATGTGGGCCATCCGGATGCGGACCGCATCATCATCACAATGGGCTCTTCCTGCGAAGTTGTTGAGGGCGCTGTCAAATACCTGAATGAACGCGGCCAGAAAACAGGCGTAGTCAAAGTCCGCCTTTACAGGCCCTTCTCCGCAAAACACCTGCTGAATGTGATTCCTGCATCGGTAAAGTGCATTACCGTGCTTGACCGCACCAAGGAGCGCGGCGCGATTGGCGAGCCCCTTTACGAAGATGTTTGCACGGCATTTATTGAACGCCGCAAAAAGGCCCCGATGATCGTCGGCGGCCGCTATGGCCTGGGTTCCAAGGATTTCACGCCTGGCATGGCCAAGGCCTGTTTTGACAACATGCTCAGTCTTGAGCCGAAAAACCATTTTACAATCGGCATTGACGACGATGTCACGCACCTTTCCCTTGAAGTCAAGGAAGAGATCAACACCGAGCATCCGGATACGCGCCAGTGCAAGTTCTTCGGCTTTGGCTCGGACGGCACGGTTGGCGCCAACAAGCAGGCCGTGAAAATCATTGGCGACAAGACCGAGCTATATGCGCAGGCCTATTTCGCGTACGATTCCAAAAAGTCCGGCGGCCTGACAGTTTCTCACCTTCGCTTTGGCAAGGAACCGATCAAGGCGCCCTACCTGATCAACCATGCCGATTACATCGCCTGCCACAAAAGCTCCTATGTAACAGAATACGAGCTGCTTGAAGGAATTCGCGAAGGCGGCACTTTTGTGCTGAACTCTCCCTGGACAGTGGAAGAGATGGAAACGCGACTGCCTGCCAGGCTGAAAAGGGCCATCGCCCGCAACAAGGTCAAATTCTACAATATTGATGCCGTCAAGCTTGGCCTGGAGATTGGCCTTGGCGCGCGCATCAACATGATCATGCAGACTGTATTCTTCAAGCTGGCAGACATCATTCCATTTGACCAGGCAGTTGAATACCTCAAGGATTCCATCAAAAAGACATACGGACTCAAGGGCGACAAGGTCGTCAACATGAACATCGCGGCAGTTGAGCAGGCTGGCCCGGCGCTTGTTGAAATCAGGTATCCGGAAGCCTGGGCCAATGCCACGGATGGCGCGTCAATAGCGCATCCATTTGACGTCACTGCATACGAGCGCGAATATGTGCGCCCGATCCTGAATCAGCAGGGCGACAAGCTGCCCGTCTCCGCAATGGATCCGTCCGGCTTCATGGAGCCTGGCACGGCAGCATGCGAAAAACGGGGCGTAGCGATCAAAATTCCCCAATGGAAGCCGGAAAGCTGCATCCAGTGCTTCCAGTGCTCATACGTTTGCCCGCATGCCACCATCCGGCCTTTCCTGGCCACAGAGGAAGAAATGGCTGGCGCGCCTGAAAGCTATGTAACAGTGCAGGCCAAGGGCAAAGAGCCAATCAAGAGCATGAAGCTGCGCATGCAGGTCTATCCGCTCGATTGCCTTGGCTGCGGCTCCTGCTTCAATGTCTGCCCTGCTCCAGGCAAAGCACTGGAAATGGTGCCGCTGGATCAGATTGAGGAAGCCGAAAAGGCCAACTTCCTGTTTGCCACAGAGAATATTTCCCTAAAGGACGACATCCTGGGCACAGATACAATCAAGGGCTCGCAACTGCAGCAGCCGCTGCATGAATTTTCCGGCGCCTGCGCCGGCTGCGGCGAAACGCCCTATGCGAAGCTCGTAACGCAGCTCTTTGGCGAGCGCATGCTGGTGGCCAATGCCACTGGCTGCTCCTCCATCTGGGGCGCCTCCTCGCCAACGACCCCATATTGCACTTCAGTCAAAAATGGCTTTGGTCCGGCCTGGGGCAACTCCCTGTTCGAAGACGCGGCCGAATACGGATACGGCATGGAGCAGGCCTACACCTTCCGCCGCAACCATCTTGCGGAAGTGGTAAAGCAGGCGTTGCAGGACAAGGCAGCTTCCGACGAGCTGAAAGCCGCGCTTCAGGAATGGCTGGACAAAAAAGATGATGCCGAGGGCTCGCGCATTGCCGGCGACAAGGTAAAAGACCTGCTTGGCGGCTTTGACAGCCCGCTCGCGATTGAGCTTTACGACATGGAAGATCTCTTCACCAAAAAGAGCGTCTGGATCTTTGGCGGCGACGGCTGGGGATATGACATTGGCTACGGCGGTCTTGACCATGTGCTGGCTAGCGGCGCGGATATCAATGTTCTGCTCTTTGACACGGAAGTCTATTCCAACACTGGCGGCCAGTCTTCCAAATCGACCCCGCTCGGCGCTGTCGCCCAGTTCGCTGCCGCAGGCAAGCGCATTGGCAAAAAGGATCTGGGCCGCATGACAATGGCTTACGGCTATGTATATGTGGCCTCGGTGGCAATGGGCGCGAATATGCAGCAAACCCTGAAAGCATTCAAGGAAGCCGAATCCTACAAGGGCCCCTCGCTGATTATCGCGTATGCGCCCTGTATCAACCAGGGCATTCGCAAGGGCATGGGCTGGTCCATGCTTGAATCCAAGACTGCGGTAGAGATTGGCTACTGGCCGCTCTACAGGTTTGATCCGCGCCTTGCGGCTGAAAAGAAAAATCCCTTCCAGCTGGACAGCAAGGCGCCGGCAGGGGACTTCCAGGCCTTCCTGGACGGGGAAAACCGCTATGCGTCGCTTGGCAAGATTCGGCCAGAGCTGTCAGTAACACTCAAAAAGGATCTCGCGGAAGCATACGCGGAGCGCTATGCCCTGCTGAAGCAGCTTGCCGATCTGCCCTTCCCTGGCACATGGCCGGGTGAGGAAGATCCCAAGCTCTAGAAAACGACCAGACAACAAAGTCGCGCCGGCACCACCGGCGCGTGCCTTCATGGCATGAACAGGCGCGGCTCGGAGGTCGCGCCTTTTTAATATAAATTCAGCGGAAATAATCCCGGGGAACAGGCATGAAACATAGCGCATTATACATCACCAGCACAGGCGCTAACAGCGGCAAAAGCGCGATCGCGCTTGGCACAATGCAAGCCATTTCGCGCTCAATGCAAAGAGTCGCCATTTTCCGCCCAATCATCGACCAGCCGCAGGTGGATTCGAAAGACCGCGACATCCTGCTGCTCTCCCAGCAATTCAGACTGGAGATGGATTATCTGGACATGTTCGCCTACACGGCGCAGGAAGCGAAAGCAATCATCAACCGCGGCTCGCGCAACCTGCTGATTGAGAATATAATCCAGAAATACAAGACGATTGAAAGCACCTATGATTTCACGCTCTGCATAGGCACCGATTTTCTGGGCAAGGATCCGGTGCATGAGTTTGATCTCAATGCGGACATTGCGGCAAATCTTGGCTGCCCGGTCATGCTGGTGAGCAATGGCGAAAACCAGGATTACACCAATATCGTCGAATCCCTGCGCCTTACCCTGCAAAGCCTGCAGCCTTATGGCCTTGAAGTGCTCGCCAATGTCATCACCCACGCCAGCCTGACAGAAGCAGCCCTTGAGGAGCTGCGCAAACAGTTCGCAGTCAACAACCAGCCGGCCCTGATATACGCAATTCCCAATGATCCTGCGCTTTCCCGCGCCACCCTGAATGACATCGTAAAGGCCATTGACGCGCAGGTGCTCGCTGGCAAGGATCAGCTTGACGCGCAGGTCGGCGATTATCTGATTGCCGCAATGCAGGTCAACAACTTCCTGGGCTATCTTGAGAAAGACCAGCTGATCATAACTCCGGGCGACCGGACGGATATAATCCTGGCCTCCATAGCTGCGAAAATGTCTTCCAGTCTGCCCGACATTTCGGGCATTGTGCTCACTGGGGGACTCAATCCGCCAGATGTTGTTACAAAGCTCATCACTGGCGTGCATACTCCCCCTGTGCCTATTTTGCTGACAAAGGAGCACACTTACCGCACCCTGATGCGGCTGCAGGAAATTTACAGCACCATTGAACCAGGGGATACGCGCAAGATCAACACGGCGCTTGGCCTTTATGACAGGCATGTAAACAGCAATGAAATAATCTCGCGCCTGCTTGAAGAGCGCGTAGATAGCCGCATGACGCCAATGATGTTTGAATTTGACCTCATTGAACGCGCCAGAAACAACAAACAGAGGATAGTGCTGGCTGAAGGCGATGATGAGCGCATCCTGCGCGCAACGGACGTGCTCCTGCGCCGCGACGTGGCAGATCTCATCCTGCTTGGCAATATCGAGGCCATTCGCAGCAAGGCGAGCGCCCTGAATCTTGAAATAAGCGGCGCGAAACTTGTTGATCCTGTCAATGCGAAAAACTTCAACGACTATGCCCACCAGTATTATGAATATCGCAAAGCCAAGGGCATAACTGAGGAACATGCCCGCGACATCATGGCGGATGCGACATATTATGGCACAATGATGGTCAAACTGGGCGATGCTGACGGCATGGTTTCCGGCGCTGTCAATACCACAGCCCATACGATCCGCCCCGCATTCGAGTTCATCAAGACAAAGCCCGGCTTTTCGGTAGTCAGCTCCGTTTTCCTGATGTGCCTCAAGGATCGCGTGCTCGTCTTTGGCGACTGCGCGGTGAATCCCAATCCCACGGCCCAGCAACTGGCCGAGATCGCCATCGCGTCGGCGCATACGGCTAAAGTCTTTGGAATTGTGCCGCGCGTAGCCATGCTCTCCTATTCCACAGGCACTTCCGGCAAGGGAGCGGATGTGGACGTAGTTGTGGAAGCGACAAAAATTGCCAGGGAGATGGCGCCAGATCTCGCGCTGGAAGGACCATTGCAATACGATGCAGCCATTGATCCCATTGTCGCGCGAACCAAGCTGCCTGGCAGCCAGGTGGCAGGCAAGGCCACTGTCTTCATTTTCCCGGATCTGAATACGGGCAACAACACCTACAAGGCAGTGCAGCGGGCGGCAGACGCAGTTGCCATCGGCCCGGTTCTGCAGGGCCTTAACAAGCCGGTCAACGATCTTTCCAGAGGATGCCTTGTGCCCGATATTGTCAATACTGTCGCAATCACGGCCATTCAGGCCGCTTCCGAAAAGAATCCTGACACCAGCTTCTAGCGCTGGCCGCCACCTTTAACCCGGGAAGGAAACGCATGAAAATTCTGGTTATCAACGCTGGTTCATCTTCCTGCAAATACCAGCTCTTCAATATGGCGAACAAGGAAGTGCTCTGCTCCGGCATTGCCGAGCGCATTGGCCAGAGCCAGGGCAAGCTCATCCACAAGATCCTGCCGGATTCGAATCAGGAAAGGAAAATCATCAGGGAACAGGAATTTCCAACGCATGTGGAGGCCGTTGACCTCATAATCTCCCTGATGACCGATCCTGAAATCGGAGTCATCAAGAACAAGAACGAAATCACCGGCATTGGCCATCGCGTCCTTCATGGCGGCGAGGAAATCAGCAAGCCCGTGCTTGTGGACAAGCACGTCAAGGAGGTAATCAAGGCCAACATTCCGCTTGGGCCCCTGCACAATCCGGCAAACCTGATGGGCATTGAAGTTTGCGAAAAACT
>JAAUYW010000035.1 GCA_014804915.1 Desulfovibrio sp.
GTACTGCTCATCCAGAATCTCGACCAGGGGGTTTTCCGCAAAGATTTTCCTTGCGTTATCCGCCGCAACCGGATCAAAAGCGCGAATTTTCATACCCAGGCCAGTTAGCTCCGTGATAATATCGATTGCCGGAGCGGCGCGCATATCATCCGTATTGGCCTTGAAAGCAAGGCCCCAGATGGCGAGAGTCTTGCCTGCCACTCCGCCCTCTTTCTCGAAATGCCTGGCAATGCGCCTTGCCATGTGCAGTTTCTGGCGCTGGTTTACCGCCTCGACCGCCCTGAGCAGGTCCGGATTGACGCCGGCCTCGTTCGCAGTCTGAATCAGGGCCTGAACATCCTTGGGAAAGCAGGAGCCGCCATAGCCCAGGCCAGGATAGATGAACTGGTAGCCAATGCGCGAATCAGAGCCAATGCCCGAGCGCACATCCCGCACATCCGCGCCCACGCTTTCGCAAATTGTGGCAATTTCATTGATGAAGGAGATTTTGGTGGCCAGCATGCAGTTCGCGGCATATTTGGTCATTTCGGCGCTGCGCACGCCCATCACAATGATCTTGTCGCGAGTGCGCGCAAATGGCGCGTACAGCTCCCGCATGACATTGGCAGCCCCGGCAGATTCACAGCCCACGACAACGCGATCAGGCTTCATGAAATCGGCTATGGCAGCGCCCTCTTTCAGGAATTCCGGATTTGACACGACCTCGAATTTGAGATTCGCTCCCCTTTTTGCCAGCTCGCCGCTGATTATTTCAGCCACCATCTCTGCCGTGCCAACTGGCACTGTGGATTTGTCCACAACCAGAAGGTCATGACGCATCGTCTGGCCGATTTCCCTGGCGACTTCCCGCACATAGCCAAGATCGCAGGAGCCGTCCGGCAGCGGGGGGGTGCCAACGCAAATGAAAATGACTTCAGCCTTCTCAAGCCCCTCGCTTATGCTGGTTGTAAATTCCAGCCTGCCATCGTTGCGGCTGCGCTGCACCATCTCTTCCAGGCCAGGTTCATAAATATGCACAGAGCCGGAATTGAGCCTGTCCACAACTGCCTGGTTGATGTCAACGCAAACGACGTTATTGCCCATCTCGGCAAAACATGCGGCTGTAACCAGGCCCACATACCCTGTTCCAACTATGCAAATATGCATTCGGCCTCCAGTTTCCGGCACAATGTCAAAAGCCGGAGCATGCAGCCTGGGCCGCTTCGGCAGCNGGCTGCATGACGTTTCCGTTTAANTGCCTATGGTTTCTTTTTCCTGGCCCTGGGAACAGGCCTGGCAACCTTTTCAAGCCGCTCCCCATTCCACTGAAAGCTGATTTCATTGTCAACCCTGGGCTCCGTAATACCGTATTCATTCCAGAANACAGGCTTGGCCCAGAGGCCGCCAAGCCCAAGGCAGATCAGCACAGAATTTTGCTGTTCAAGCGGCGGCTTCCTTTTTCCTGAAAAAAACTCGCCAATTCCTGGCTCAACCGGAGTCTCGACTGGCGTCAGCCTGCCGGCGCTGTCAAGATTCCAGAGCTCGAGNGTGCAAACCGGATCNCCAAGCGTGCCAATCGCCACCAGCGCCCCGCCCTCGNCGGTATTATGAAAAACGCGCAAGGCCACGGCCCGCTCGCGAAAGGGCAGCTCCGCAAAAACGAGCACATCCGGAGTCTCGCTTGCTATTTCCCAGTATTGCGAATGGCCAATGCGCAATAGCGCCTGCCTGCCTGTTTCGTCCAGTCCGGCTGGCGTATTTTCAAACAGGGTTGGCGGCAAAATCGCAAAAACCCCGCGCGCGGTNGGTCCGTTATCCTCGGCAGCCGCAGGAAGCGCCAGCAGGGCGAGCAACGCAATGGCAAGGGCGAGCTTCATATGGCCTTACGCGAGCAGCGCCGTAGATCCATAAGTCTCACATTGCCCGTCTGAGGGCGACAAACAGGACTTTCCTGCGCCACGTTATTTTTTCGGCTGATCGGGACTGGCCGGAGTTTCGCCAGCCTGCTTCTCCGCGCTTCCGGAAGACGCGGGATCGGCCTGATTGCCCAGCGCGTCCGGGGCAGGAGAAGCCGCGTTTTCAGGCTTGACCTCGGACGGCCTGAAATCCAGCNTCAGCTTGTCCACTTCGGCCATGATGGCATTGGTTACGTCCAGCTCGGGCGCATAGGAATCAAGCGCCTCCTGCCTGATCAAAATCTGGTAGCCATTTTGNCTGCGGTAGGAATCCATCGCTGCCTGGATGGCGTCAAACAGTTTGGTGACTACGCCCTGCCCCTCGGCCTGGATCTTCTGCTGCGAAGCTGCATAAACCTTCTGCAGCTCCTGGACAGCGTTCTCGTCGCCAGGATTCTTTTCAAGCCGATCCTGAATCTTGTCCAGCGCGGCCTGCAATTCCGTTTGCTGGCTTTCTATGAATTTCAGGCCGGCCTTGCCTGGCACGCTGTCACGCATCAGGCGGTTCATGTCCACAACGCCAATTTTTGGCGCCTGGCCATCATTGCAAGCCACAAGCATGAAAGCCAGGGCCAGCGCTGTTCCAAGCAGTTTTCGCATTTATCCTCCCATGCGATCCGGTTGCATAATCAGGGCATCCCTGCGTAATGCTGTTTCATGCGCCTGACTTTTTCCACATAAAATCTTGTTTCCCGCACTGGCAGCCGCCTTGGCANATCNGCATGAAACTCTTCCGCGCTCATGCTGTTGATCTTGCCAATCGCCTGGCCCGGCGTTGGGCCGTAGAGCCTCAGAAATCCATTTGGCCCCATATTATAGGACGCGATCACGCAGGCCTCGCGAATGCTGGCATCCTTTACATCCGCAAAATANCGATTGTTGAGAATATGAAGATAGGCTGTTCCATAACGGATATTGATTTCCGGAACCGAAAGCTGCTCAAAATTGACCTGGCCGCGCCGTCCATAAAGAAACCTGTGCACTTCGTCGCTGGCAGTGCTTGGCAATAACTGCATCAGCCCCATCGCGGACTTGCTGCTCACCAGTCCTGGCGAAAAATTGCTCTCGCTGTGGATGATCGCCATTACCAGGCTGGTATTGAGATTGTAACGTTTTGCAAAGCTGTCCACAAGCGCGCGATAGTCGCGTGCCCGGCCCGAGGGCGCGAGCTTTGCCAGCGCGGCCGCAAGTCNGGGGCTGGCAGCNGGCCTGGGCTCCGGCTGGGCAAAAGGCCATTGCCTTGGCACATTATAGGCCGAAAGCGCGTTTTCAGGCACCTGCCAGCGCAGGGGCTTGCCAGATTCATCAAAAGCCTCGCCAAATTCAAGCGCAAGCGGAGCCGAAAGAGCAGCCAGGCCAGAGCCCTCAAGATTCACAAGCGGCGTGAGCACCCGGCGCCNGCCTGTGCGCGGGCTATCGGCCACAGCGACAATATGAGGCGAATCGCCAATAAAACGCAAGGCTTCGGAAAGNGCCGGACTGACGGCCTTTTTATTGACCGGCCTGCGAATCGCGATCACTCTGCCGTCAATGGAGCTGGATTCGATCTGGGCTGGCAAATCCGTTTCAGTCAGGGAAACATAATCATGTTGCGCCTGGCGNCGAAGGNCGGTCACCCTGTTGCCGGAAAAGCAGAACAGCGCCAGCAGGCAGGCCAGCGCGGCAAGCGCCAAAACAACGCGCGCTAGCTTCTTGGAACCATGATCCATGTCTGGAATTCCTGCTGCAGCTCTGTCCAGCGGCCCTTGTATTCCATTCGCGGGCCTGTGGCCGGACCCATATCGTAGCGTTTGCAGCCGAGCTCCGCAAGCCAGGCGATTTTCGCAAGCTGCAGGAGGTTGCCAATGGAATAACGGCTGAATTTTTCGGCATAGCTGAACTGCTGGCCGCGATAAAACGGGCCATGCAGGCCGCCGAAAATAAAGCCGGCGTCCTCCCCGTCCAGGGTGGCGAAAATTACAAGCCCGGAGCCTCTGGCTGCAAGCATGCCCAGCATTGTCCGGTAAAGATCGCATGAAGGCTGCTCAAGCATTCCGCATTTGCCAATGCCTNTCCAGCTGCCGGCTTCAATCGCAAGCATCCTCTCATAAACGCGCTCATAATCCTCAGGGCCCGGGCGCAGACGCTCGAAGAGAATGCCCTGACGTCTCGCCCTGCTGGCTGCCTTGCGCAAATTGGCCCTGGTATTGGCCGAGCGCCGCGAAAGCCATCCCTCCAGGCCGCCAGCCAGGGATGCAGATCTCTGGACATCAAAATGATTCCTGTAAAATTCATACTCCCCTGAAAATCTGCGGTACAGGTTGCGCGCGTCTGCGCTGCCAGGCCGAATGCCGCTTGCGAATATGACCGAATTTTCGCCTTCCTGAAGCTCGCGCATGACTCCGGCAAGCAGATACGGGGCTTCGGGACCGAGAAGCGGCTTGCAGTAAAGCCAGCTATCCTCTACTGGCACAAGCATGCGCTCGCCAGAGGAATTGAAGTGCTCCCCGAACAGGATCGCGCCAGATGAAGACGCCTCGAAAAAAAGGCGCCTGCCGCGATTGACAACATGGTGATAGGCCAGATTCCAGCAGGGTCCGCAGCAAAAGGGGTCAGCCTCGTTTCCGGCCAGGGCGAGGCCGTTCCAGTGATTCATAAACCAGGCCGGAAAAATGGCTTCCGGAGAGCCGGCCTCGCTTGTTTCTATCCAGGGCAATTTGCCGCTATCCCAGGCTTTTATTTCCGGAGAGGCAGCAGGGCGCCGTAGCCCTCTTTTTCCATTTCCGCCTCGGGTATGAATCTCAGGGCCGCGCTATTGATGCAGTAGCGCAAGCCGCCCCTGTCGGCTGGGCCATCATTGAAAACATGGCCAAGATGCGAATCAGCCTGGCTGCTGCGCACTTCGGTGCGGCTCATGCCGTGGCTGAAATCCGGCTTTTCGCGCAGGGCATTGCCGCTGATCGGCGCGGAAAAGCTGGGCCAGCCGCAGGCAGAGCTGAACTTGTCCGCAGAAGAGAACAGCGGCTCGCCGCTGACAGCGTCAACATAGATGCCAGGCTGGTCAAATTGCCAGTATTTGCCTGTGAACGGCCGCTCGGTGCCATTCTCCTGGGTAATGTGATAGACTTCCGGATCAAGCGTTCTTTTCAATTCTTCCGCGGATGGCTTCAGATAGCCGCCATTGCCCGCCAGCTCGGGATCATTGAGACTCTCGAAGCTGATATGACAGTAGCCGCCAGGATTTTTTCTGAGATAATCCTGATGATAGTCTTCGGCGCGGTAGAAATTTTCAAGCGGCGCCAGCTCCACTGCAAGCGGGCGGCTGTATTTTTCCTGCTCCCTGGCCATGACTTTCTCAAGCACGGGCAGCTGTGCCGGATCGGCATAGTAGATGCCAGTGCGGTACTGCGTGCCGCAGTCATTGCCCTGGCGGTTGACGGAAAGAGGGTCGATAATGCGGAAAAGACGCCTGGCCAGCAGCTCGAGCGAGACTTTCTCCGGATTGAAGACAATTTTCACGGCTTCCGCGGCTCCGGTTGAGCCGGAGCAGACCAGCCGGTAATCCGGATTGGGCACAGCTGACTGGGCATAGCCTGTTTCTGTTGAAACAACGCCAGGCACGCGCGAAAAATATTCCTGCACGCCCCAGAAGCAGCCGCCTGCGAATACTATTTCCATGTTTGCCTCCTTTATGGCCTGCGAGGGCATTGCAAATGAAAATAATATAAGCGCGCATGAACACGCCGCAAGCACAATTTTGGCTAAAAACGAATGCAGCAAGGTTGTCAAGCCTCCTGAATTGCGATATGAAAGCAACAGAGAGATTTATGGAATCAGGGATGCAAGTCCCGAAACACAGCCGCGCAGCCAGGCGGCTGCCAGTATCTGGCGGCCGTTTGAATGGCGCAGGCCGTATTTGCCAATAACCCAGTGGAGGAAACGCGATGGCGAAATTCCAGACCCCCCTGTTGGACGAGCTAGAAAGCGGCCCGTGGCCGAGCTTCGTCGCGGACATTAAACAGGAAGCCGAGTACAGGAAAGAAAATCCCAATAAGCTCGATTTCCAGATTCCGGCTGACTGCCTTGAAGACCTGCTGGGACAGCTTGAGCTTTCCTACAAGGAGAAGGAAACCCACTGGAAGCACGGCGGCATAGTCGGCGTATTTGGCTATGGCGGCGGCGTTATTGGCCGCTACAGCGACCAGCCCGAGGAATTCCCGGGCATTGCCGCGTTCCACACCATGCGCGTGGCCCAGCCCTCCGGCAAATACTATGACACCAAATTCCTGCGCAAACTCTGCGATATCTGGGATCTGCGCGGCTCCGGCCTGACCAACATGCATGGCTCCACAGGCGACATCGTGCTGCTTGGCACACAGACCCAGCAGCTGGAAGAAATCTTCTGGCAGCTCACGCATGAAATGGAAAACGACCTTGGCGGCTCCGGCTCCAATCTGCGCACCCCCTCGGCCTGTCTTGGAATGTCCCGCTGCGAGTACGCCTGCTACAACACGCAGGCAATGTGCTACCAGCTGACAATGGATTATCAGGACGAGCTGCACAGGCCGGCCTTCCCGTACAAATTCAAGTTCAAGTTTGACGGCTGCCCGAATGGCTGCGTCGCGGCCATGGCCCGTTCCGACTTCGCAGTAGTCGGCACCTGGAAAGATGATATTAAAATCGACCAGGAGAAAGTCAAGGCGTATGTCGGCCAGGAAATAAAACCCAATGCCGGCGCCCACGCCGGACGCGACTGGGGCCCATTCGATATCGTGGCGGAAGTGATTGATCGCTGTCCGAGCAACTGCATGAAATGGGATGGCAAGAAGCTGAGCATTGACACAGCCAATTGCGTGCGCTGCATGCACTGCATCAACACAATGCCCCAGGCCCTGCATATTGGCGATGAGCGCGGCGCGACAATTCTTGTTGGCGCAAAGGCCCCTGTTGTGGATGGCGCGCAGATGGGCTCCGTGCTTGTGCCCTTCATCTCCTGCGAGGAGCCTTACGACGAAATCAAGGAACTGATTGAAAAGATCTGGGACTGGTGGATGGAAGAAGGCAAGAACCGCGAGCGCCTTGGCGAGACGATGAAGCGCCTTTCCTTCCAGAAGCTCCTGGATGCGACAGAAGTGCCGGCCCAGGCCTGCCAGGTCAAGGATCCGCGCTCCAATCCGTTCATCTTCTTCAAGGAATCCGAAGTGCCTGGCGGCTGGTCGCATGATCTGGCCGCGTACCGTAAGCGTCATCAACGCTAGCCAGCAAGGAGAAAGCAGCCATGACATTCATTTCCACCGGATATGATCCCAAAAAACCCATGGAAGGCCGTATCACTGATATCGGCCCCCACAAATACAACCAATACTTCCCGCCAGTCATTGCCGACAACTTCGGCAAATGGGTTTACCACGAGATTCTCGAGCCAGGCGTGCTCATGCACGTCTCCGAAAGCGGCGCCAAATGCTACTCTGTGCGCTGCGGCGGCGCGCGCACGATGAGCATCTCGCACCTGCGCGAGATCTGCGACATCGCTGACAAGTACTGCAAGGGCTTTGTCCGCTTCACCACGCGCAACAATCTCGAATTTGTCTGCGATGATGAAAAGACGATGAAAGCGCTGCGCGATGATCTCAATTCGCGCAAATTCGCGAGCGGCTCGCAGAAGTTTCCTGTCGGCGGCACCGGAGCATGCGTCTGCAACATGATTCACACCCAGGGCTGGATTCACTGCCATACCCCTGCCACAGACGCCTCTGGCCCGGTCAAGGCCGTGATGGACACGTTGTTCGAGGAGTTCGAGCACATGCGCATGCCAGCGCCGGTGCGCCTCGCCCTGGCCTGCTGCATCAACATGTGCGGCGCAGTGCACTGCTCGGATATCGGCCTTGTCGGCATTCACCGCAAACCGCCAATGATTGACACCGAATGGGTTGACAATCTCTGCGAAATTCCGCTTGCTGTCGCGGCCTGCCCGACTGCGGCAATTCGCCCGACCAAGGTCGAATATGACGGCAAGAAGGTCAATTCAATCGCAA
>JAAUYW010000036.1 GCA_014804915.1 Desulfovibrio sp.
CCACGCGCTTCAGCCCCTTTTCATCCTTCACTTTGGCCAGCGCGTTTTCAACTGTGTAGATGGCGTTGTAGTATGTGAAATCCAGCTCCGCCGCTGTGTTGGAATTTTTGGCCTTGTAGAGAATATGCCTTTTTTCCGCCGGCCCATGAAAGACGATATCGCGCTCCTTCTGGCTCAGTTCCCGAAAAGGCACATCAGTGCGCACGCCCATTTCGCGGCAGACATCCGTCATCAGCGACCACATGAGGCTGTTCCAGGGAGCGACCGCGCCCTGGTCAATGGTAAGCGACTCGTCAGGCACAAGCGTGGCCTGATCGACTGTCCAGATGGAGCCTGCGCCGCCGCAGCGCTTGCAGGCGCCAGCGCTGTTGAAGGAGAGGTCCTCGGCAGAAGGGCCGTAAAAGCGGGCCTCGCAAAGCGGGCAGGTGATTTCCCTTTCAGCAGCGACATTGAGAGTTGGCGGGCAATAATGGCCATTTGGGCATCTGTGGCTTGCAAGGCGCGAGAACATCAGGCGCAGGCTGTTGAGCAGCTCCGTGCCTGTGCCGAAAGTGCTGCGAATGTCCGGAATGCCGGGCCTTTGCCGCAAGGCCAGGGCGGGCGGCACATACAGCGCCTCATCTACATCAGCGCGCTGCGCCTGGACAAGCCTGCGCCGCGTGTATGTGGAAAGGGAATCAAGATAGCGCCGCGAGCCTTCCGCATAGAGCACGCCAATCGCCAGGGAGGACTTGCCCGAGCCGGAAACTCCGGCAATGCCGGTTATGGTGTGCAGAGGTATCTCCGCATCCAGGTTTTTCAGGTTGTGGACGCGCGCCCCGCGGATAATGATTTTTTGCGGAATGTTCCGGTTTTGCATGAGTTGCGCCTGCGGGAATATATGGGAATGGCGCCAGCCTCCAGTTTGCGCGCCTGCTATTGGGGCTGCTGGACGCCGCCTTTTTTTGGCGCTGGCTTTGGCCTCTGCTTTTTGCCTGGCTGCGGCGCCTTTTTCTCCGGTTTCGGCGCTGGCTCGGTTATGCCCTGCGCCTTGAGCGTCGCCCTGGCATCCGGATCGCCATTGCGGGCTGCCAGCCTGTACCAGCGGTTTGCCTCGGTCAGGTTTCTCGGCACGCCTGTGCCCTGCTCATGCATTAGCCCAAGGCTGTACTGGGCGCTGGCATCGTTTTTTTCAGCCGCTTTCCTGTACCATTCCACAGCCTTGTTGTAATCCTGCGGCACTCCGCGTCCCTGTTCGTACATGAAGCCAAGATTGTATTGCGCTTCTGGCGAGCCGCGCTCTGCCGCCTTTTCATACCATTGCACCGCCCTGGCCGGATCCCTTGCAAAGCCGCGGCCTTCCGCATACATGTAGGCGAGATTGTTCTGGGCCTTGAGATGATCCTGCTCGGCCGCCTTTTCAAACCAGTGGGCGGCCTTGGTGTCGCTCTGGTTTTCGCCGCGCGAATTGAGATAGATCCAGCCCAGCGAATACTGGGCGTCAGCAAGCCCCTGGTTCGCGGCGCGGCTGTACCAGTCCAGCGCTGCGTTCTCGTCCCTGGCTACGCCGCGGCCATGCGCATACAGATAGCCAAGCTGGTACTGGCCCTCGGCATAGCCCTGGTCCGCGGAACGTTTCAGCCAGCGCGCGGCTTCGCGGTAATTTCTCTTTATGCCCTGGCCTGCGGCAAGCGCAGCGCCATACGCGCTCTCGGCGCGCGGATCTCCCTTTTCAGCTGCCTGGCCAAAGAATTTCACAGCCTGGGCCACATTTTTTTTCACGCCCCGGCCTTCCAGCAGCAGCGCTCCATATGCGTACATGGCTTCGGCATTGCCAGCTTCAGCCAGCGGCTTCAGGATCTCCACCGCCTTTTGCAAATCATTCCTTGCCAGGGCCTCGTTCGCGGCAGTTAGCAGCGCGCCATCCGTATCCTCGGCAAGCGCCGGCAGCGGCGCCAGCGCGAGCAGCAGCAGTGCGATTAATGCTTTCATATTTTTTCCAGGGCGCCGAGCCATTGCCTGAGCGCGTCAGGAGCGGCCAGGGCCTGATGTTTCGCAAAAAGATCGCGGGCCAGCCTCACAGGCTCCGATTTTTGCCATGCCTGCGGATCTTCCCATATTTCCCTGACCTTGGCGGCCGCCTGCTCGGGGCCAGGCTGCCAGATGCCAGCCCTGGCGAACATGTCCAGCAACAGCTCGCCTTCTGGCGTGAGCGGCCAGTAGTCGCGATTCCAGTAGCATACAAACGGTATGCCAGCGGCCAGCGCTTCCAGAAGGGTAGTGCCGTGATGATCAAGCGCCAGCAGGCGGCAGCGCTGGATTTGCGGCAGCAGCGGCCCGGCGCACAGGGTAAGCTCCGGAAACTGCGGCAGGAGCCAGCTTGCGTCCGCCAATGTGCCAGGCACCGGAAAATAGGGGCGATACAGGGACCTTGCGCGCAGTTTTGGGCCAAGGGCCTCAAAAAAATCCGCCTTGGCCTGCCTGTAATTGACGAATTGCAGCGGCGTTGGCCGCGAATCCAGCCTGTACGGGAAAGCGGCCATTTCCGCGCCTGTGAAAATCAGGTTTTCGCCGCCCTGCCAGCTGCCGCGCTCGGCCGAAAGCTGCAACGAGGGCAGCGGCGCGAAATTGCCCCTTGCCTGGCCATGCTCTTTCCAGCCCCAGGTGAAAAACACATCCTGGCTGTATTCCTCCATTTCCGCAGCGCAGACAACCCTGGCCAGACCGTAGTTTCCCCCATGCTGGCAGTTGCCAATGCGGTTTCCCCTTGCCCGCCAGTAGGCCAGCTCCTGCCTGTAGTGCGCATCCTCGTGGCTGACAATGCTGGCGATTCTCAGCCTGGCCCTGGTCCGCGTTTTTTTCACTGGGCCGTGCTTCAGGCTTTCAAGGCTCGCTGGCAGGGATTTCAGCAGAAGCGGATCCAGATTCTCCGGCAGCCGGATATTCTCCGGCAGCTTTGGGCAGGCAAACGCAGCTTCGAAATCAATGGCCCTGTCCGGCGTGCGGCAATCGTGGGCAAGGGCTCTGGAAAGCCGCAGCGCCTGGCCGAAAGTCATGCCTTTCATGCGCGGAAAAGCGAGTTTGAGCGCGAGCCTGCGCATGAGGCGCTTGCTACGGTCCAAGAGCCCGGGCCCAGGCAGCGGCCTGGCATGAACTGGCTCAAGCGGGATTTCACGCCACTTTTCCGGCCACATGGTTTCCAGCAGACGTGAAAGCAGCCAGTGGTTGTAGTCAATGCCCAGGGCGCCGCGCAAGGTGAAGTCCTGCTCGTCCCTGAAAGCGAAATCGCATTCAAAGGGCAGCAGCGCCACTTCAAGCCGGTTTTCGCCCCAGGCCTCGACCATCGCCATGCAGCGCAGGGCCCGCTCCACAAGCTGGCTGGACAGATCAATCAGCCAGGGCGTGAGCAGGATCTGCCAGTAGGCTGCAGGCAGGGCATCCGGCGAGGGGCAGAGCAGGGCTGCCGCGCGGGGGATCAGTTTCGCGCACAGGCATTGCGCAGCCCTGGCTGCCGCAGGCAGGCGGCTGGCATCCGCCAGCGGCTCTGGCGCGAATTCAAATCGCCTGGCCCAGTCCGGAAACAGGCTCTCCTGGCCGCAAAAACACCAGGGCCCGGCAGCGATGTGGGTTTGCGGCGAGGCGTCCGCAGGCATCAGGCCGAGCGCCAGGGTCTTCATGCCCGGTCCAGATCGCTCCATTGCAGCACTGTGTCTTCGGGAATGTCGCGCCTGGCAGTCATGCCAAGCACTTCCCGGTAATTGCGCGGCGAAATGCCGTGGGCAGGCCGCTTCCAGGTCAGGTCNGCGCCTGTCAGCCTGGCGCCTGCGCTGATGGCGCGGGCGGCTACGAGCGAGCGTCTGGCATTGCGCCTGGCTGGCTCTTCCTCGGGCAGCGCGNGGACNTCAAGCGGGCCAATAGCTGCNAGAGCGGCGCGAATGCGCCTGTAGAAGCGGGCGAGATCGNTNTTGTCCATCGCATGATAATGGTCATTGCCTGGCAGCGTCTTGTCAAAGGTGAAATGCTTCTCAAGCACTGTCGCGCCAAGCACTGTGGCCAGCTCCAGGATATGCATGTCCCCGGGCAGCGTGTGATCCGAATAGCCGATGACATGNCGCGGAAAGATCCGTTTCAGGGCCGGAATCATGCCCAGGGCCGCGTTTTCATCCGCAGTGGGATAATTGAGCACGCAGTGCAGNAGGGCGAGCCTGTTGCCGCAGGCTTCAATCCATTCAACAGCCTCCGCGATCTCTGCCAGGCTGGACGCGCCGGTTGAGAGCAGCACCGGCTTTTTGAATTGGCAGATAAACTNGATAAAGGGCCGGTTTGTGATATCCGAGGACGAAATCTTGAAAACAGGCATCAGGTCATTGAGAAATGTGGCCGAGGCAGTGTCAAACGGCGTGGAGAGAAACGTGATTCCNGCCTGGTCGCAATAAAGCTTCAGNTTTTCAAATTCGTCTTTCCAGAAGGAATCATGCTTGCGGAATAATTCATACTGGCTGGTTGTCGGCTCCTTGCTNGTATCCCAGTAGGCTGGCGAATCCCTTGAAGCCAGNGTCTCCGCCTTGTAGGTCTGGAACTTGATCGCATCCGCGCCAGCTTCTGCAGCCTCGTCCACAAGTCTTTTGGCAAGCTCCATTTTGCCTTCGTGATTCACGCCGGCCTCGGCGATCACNAAAGGCACGTTGATCTGNTCCGGCCCGGATTCCTGGCNGAAAATNTCGGTAATGTTCATTTTCNGTCCTTTTTTGGCGCAAGCCCGAGCANTCCGGCTATTCTGGCGGCTGCCTCCTGCGCGTATNCCGGCCTTGGCAGCTCCCCNCGGCTGCTTTCAGGCAGGACGTCCNGGGGCAGATTCACCAGGCTNTCCCTTGACGTGATTTCATATTCCGGNCCCAGCTGNNTGCTGAAATAGCGCGTCTGGAAATCGGCGAACTTGAGCGCNTGCGCGGTNGAATCCAGCACTGCGAANTCATCCGCCTTCATTGCGCCGTCCTGNCTGGCCGCTTTCATGCCTGCCAGGCACTCTCCGCCCTGCGTGCAGGCGATGTGGCCATGGCGGTTTGCNAGAAGCATNGCGTCCATTATTTCCTGCTCGGTAACCCGCACCACCTGGAAGGCGTCCGCGCCTGCGATGTCGGCATATTTTTGCGCCAGGGCCTGCACGCGCGGCATCGANACCGGATTGCCGATCATCGCGGCCTGGGCCACGCTTGGGCGCACCTCTACAGGCCGCCAGACGCGCCTGTCCGGCGGAGCGTNGTAGTAGCGGAATACAGGGTCGGCATGGCTGGACTGGACGCCAAATACGCGCGGCAGACTGGTGATGATCTGAAGCTCCAGCATTTTCAGGAANCCGGCCATGATCGCNGTGATGTTGCCCGCGTTGCCGACTGGCACAAATACGCAGAGGTCATCCATTTGCCAGTCGCGCCACTGCGCCACTTCAAACGGGTAGGATTCCTGGCCAAGAATGCGCCAGCTGTTTTTGGAATTGAGCANGGCGACCCTGTAGCGGCTGGCGAGAATCTCGACTACAGCCATGCAGTCGTCAAATACNCCGGGCAATTCAAGCACAGTGGCGCCGCTGCCCAGCGGCTGCGCCAGCTGCTGGGCNGTTACCTTGCCTTTGGGCAAAAGCACCACGGACTTCAGCGGCGGCCCNACATAGGCCGCGTANAGGGCGGCNGCGGCAGACGTATCGCCTGTGGAGGCGCAGATGGTGAGCACCTCGTTCCAGCCATGGATTCTGCAGAGCCATTTCAGGCAGCTGAACGCGCAGGCCATGCCGCGATCCTTGAAGGAGCCGCTTGGATTCTGGCCGTCNTTCTTGTAGGCGAATCTGGCNTCCAGCTCTTTTTGCAGGCGTCCGGCTGCGACTATGACAGGCGTGTTGCCTTCGCCAAGATAGACAATATCCTGTTCGTCAAATACTGGCGCGATCAGCTCATAGAAGCGGAAAATGCCGGAAAGCGCTGGCAGGGCNGTGAGCCTGCGCCTGTCAAACAGCTCGCGCCACCAGGAGCCCGGCCGGCTTTTGAGCTCGTCGAATTTNGTATCTTCAAGCAAAAAAACGCCGCCGCATTCAGGGCAGCTGTAATGCAGCTCATNNCCGGGAAAGCGGGCGCCGCATTTCAGGCAGACATATTCCAGCCTGCCGCGCCATGTGGGAAAATCCGTTGCCGCCATTTCAGGATTCCTTGTGTTTGCTTTTGAGCCAGGGCTTTTCTTCGCCGCGCAGCAGGCGGGCGATATTTTCGCGATGCCTGTAATAGACGATGATGGCAAGNCAGACGCTGAGCGGCAGCCATTCGGCCNTGTGCACAAAAAGAAGCAGCACNGGCAGCGCGGTGACCAGGGTCAGCGAGCCAAGGCTGACAAAGCGGCTGCGCCAGATAACCAGCATGCAGAGGGCGCAGGCGCCGAGCAGCGCCTGAAAGGCGAGGGGAATGAACACGCCGATGGTCGTGGCGACGGCCTTGCCGCCTTTCAGGCCCGTGAAGCAGGAAAACACATGGCCGAGCACGCAGGCAAGACCGGTGAGGCTGACAAAAAACACGTCCGGATCAAGCCAGAGCGCGCCCCAGACCGGCAGGGCGCCCTTGGCCACATCGCAGGCGAGCGTGGCAATGCCCCAGGGCAGGCCGCAGAGTCTCGAGACGTTGGTCGCGCCGGAACTTCTGCTGCCGGCAGTGCGCGGGTCAANGCCGCNGCANGTTTTGGCTATGACGATTCCAAAAGGAATTGAGCCGGCAATATAGGCCATTATCACCCAGAGAAACTGGCCAATGAGCATGGGCAACTCCAGAATTGCGGTTATTCTTCCGTAGCGGCTTCGAGAACCTGTATTTCNTTGAGCAGGGGATTGATCTTGCCAAGGCGCAGGCTCACCCTGGCTCCAGGGGCGGCGCGCTCGTCAAAAATGTTGCGTCTGCCGCGCACATTGATATTTTCGCGCGGCAGCGCCACATTCACAAAAATTTCGTTTTCATCCGTGATCACGCCGGAATACCAGACCTTGTCGCCTGCCTGGCGGAAATAGAGCAGCTTCCAGTAGCGCGGCCGAAAGCGCTGCGCGCGCGCCGCGCCTTCCAGCGCAGGCAGAATGCCTGACAG
The DNA here is from genome assembly GCA_014804915.1 of Desulfovibrio sp. GTDB lineage: Bacteria > Desulfobacterota > Desulfovibrionia > Desulfovibrionales > Desulfovibrionaceae > Desulfovibrio. The sequence continues at coordinate 7,096 of JAAUYW010000036.1, forward strand.
CATTTCATCCAGCTCNGCGCCAGTCCATCTGGGGGCCCCGTCGCGCAGATAGNCGAGTATCTGGGCCTCATTGACAAGATCCGTATANCGGCGCAATGGCGAGGTAACCTGCGCGTATTTTTTCAGGCCAAGCGCGGCGTGGCTTTTGGGCGTGATTTCGAGCGAGGAGGGAATCAGGGCGCGCATGATGTTGGCCTGGTCGGCCGGATTGTCCCAGACGCCGNCGTATTCCGGCGGCAGGGTCACGTTCTGCGTCCTGAAGAACAGCGGAATCTCCCTGGCAGCTGCCCAGTCGGCGATTGCCGCGCCTGCCAGCACCATCATTTCCGAAACCAGCCTCTGGGCGTCGCGGGCCGGCCGCTCCGGCTCCAGGCTCACTGTTACTGCATCGCCCTCGCCGGCCAGTTTCAGCTCAGGCTCTTCGCGCAGCATGACAACAGCGCCGCAGGCTATGCGCAGGGCCTCGCGCTTGAGGCCAAGCTCATGGCCAAGTTTGAGCTGTTCCCCAAAATCCGCAGCCTCGCCTGCGTCTGCCTCGCCCTGAATCACTTTCTGGACGTCCGGATAGCGCAGGTTCGCCGCCAGCCTGACTTTTGCCAGGAACGGCTCCGCATTCAGGATGGCGCCAGTCCCGTCAAGGCTTACGCGCAGGCAAAAGGCAGGCCTCGGCTCGCCTGCCCGCAGGGAGTAGGCGTTTGTGCCCAGCATCTCCGGCAGCATGTGCAGGTCGCCTTCGGGCAGGTAGATGCTGGTTGCGCGATGCAGCNCAAGCTTGTCCAGGCCGGAGCCAAAAGGCCAGTGCAGGGCCGGCGCTGCCAGGGCCAGTGTCAGCTCATAGCCGTCATCGCTGCGGCGGATATGGAAAGCNTCGTCAATATCGATCGTATCCTGGCCGTCAATGCTGATGAAGGGCAGCTCGCAGGGCGCAAGNTCCGGATTCGCGCCTTTTCTGGCCAGCTCGCTTACTTCNGNCTCATATTCCTGCCACCAGGCGTCGCCGCGCGCGTAATCCGCGCGATCCAGCCAGAAATTGTAGTGTCTGGGAATCTCGCCCCAGGCCATGAGCAGCTGCATTGGCAAATGCGGCACATCCGGCAANCCNTTGGCCAGCATGCGCCAGAGCGCCTCGTCGGCATCGGATTCAGGGTCAGCGAGCCTGGCGTGGAGCAGGGCGCGAATCCTGTCCGCAAGGCCTTCNGGCGGGAAGANCTCGCTGCCAGGCTCTGGCAGGCCGCGCTTCTGGCAGGCCACATCCCAGAGCAGCTTCAGGAAGGCGGAGCCCCGGGAGGCAAGAGCCTCCTTTTCTTCGCGCGCCTTTTGCTCGCCCAGGCGCTTTTCCACAAACTCGCGGTCATAGACAAGNAAATCCGGAGCCTGGAACTTGAAATGNGTCTTGCAGTCAAGCAGGGCATGGCCGCAGGCAGCGACCGTATCCTCATCCGGCCCGGTTTCAAACAGCTCCGCGAACCAGTTCGCAGGCGCCTGGCTGATTTCGCCATTCGCCATTTCCCAGGCGTCAAGCGCGGAGATCTCCTCCCTTTTCTGCCTGCGNGCGNCCTGGTGCGCAAGCAGCCTTTTTTCGGCNTCATCCTTGCCGCAGCCGGCAGGCAGGAGCGGGCCGATCCAGGGCAGGATGCGGTTTGGCGCAAGCCTGGTCTCGCGCCTGCCAGGCAGGAGCAGGCGCAGCTTGCCGCTTGCCTCCTCAAGAACAACCGCGATTTTAGGCGCGTTGTCCTCAAGAAATTCAACTATGCAGCCAGGCTGGGGATAGAGCGGCGCCATTACCGGNTTTGCTTGTAGCGGCCGCCCTGCGCGGCTGAGGAAACCTGGCTTGCGTAGCGCCTCAGCACGGAATAGGGGACATCCTTTTGCGGCTTTTGCCAGTCCTTTCTTCTTTTCGCCAGCTCCTCTTCGCTCACCAGCAGGTTGAGCNTGCGCTCCGGAATGTCGATTTCAATCATGTCGCCNTCGCGCACAAGCGCGATTGGCCCGCCATCAGCCGCNTCTGGCGAAATGTGGCCGATTGCGGCTCCGTTGGTTCCGCCGGAAAAGCGGCCGTCAGTGAGCAGCGCGACATCCNTGCCCAGGCCCATGCCGGTGATGGCCGCNGTTGCGGAGAGCATTTCCCTCATGCCCGGGCCGCCGCGCGGGCCCTCGTAGCGAATGACCACGCCGTCGCCTGGCCTGATCTTGCCGCCCAGAATGGCCTCCATNGCCTCCTGCTCGGAATCAAACACNCGCGCGCGCACCTTGCGCTTCATCATTTCCGGCGCGACGGCAGACTGCTTGACTACNGCGCCCTCNGGCGCAAGCGAGCCGGACAGGATGGCGATGCCGCCCTCCTTCGACCAGGCTTTTTCAACNGGATGGATGACTTCCTCATCCAGGATTCTGGCATCCAGACGCTTCAGGTTTTCGCCTACAGTCTCGCCTGTGACAGTCATGCAGTTTTTGTCAATCAGNCCAAGGCGCGAAAGCTCGGCCATNACTGCCGGAATGCCGCCGGCATTGTCCAGATCGATCATGTAGTGGCGGCCTGCCGGCGAGAGCTTGCAGAGATTCGGACTCTTGCGGCTGATNTCGTCAAAAAGCTCCAGGCCGATCTCGAGCTTCGCCTCGCCGAATATNGCCGGCAGATGCAGAACCGTGTTTGTGGAGCAGCCGAGCGCCATGTCAACGGCNATGGCGTTGGCAATGGAGGCTGGCGTGACAATATCCGATGGCCGGATCTTCTTTTCGAGCAGCTCCATCACTTTCATGCCGGCAGTTCTGGCNAGCCTGATTCTGGAGGCGCTGACAGCCGGAATGGTGCCATTGCCAGGCAGGGCNACNCCGAGCGCCTCGGACAGGGAATTCATGGANTTGGCTGTGAACATTCCGGCGCAGGAGCCGCAGCCNGGGCAGGCGCGCTCTTCCAGCCTGGCCAGCTCCTTTTCGGTCATCTCGCCCTTGCTGGCCTTGCCAACAGCCTCNAACACTGTGATCAGGTCAGCGCGCTTGCCAGGCCCGACATTGCCAGGCAGCATTGGGCCGCCGGANATCAGGATGGAGGGCAGATTGAGCCTGAGCATTGCCATCAGCATTCCAGGCACGCTCTTGTCGCAATTGGGAATGAAGACCAGGGCGTCAAAGGCNTGGGCCCTGGCCATGATCTCGATAGAATCCGCGATAAATTCGCGCGAGGGCAGNGAAAAGCGCATTCCCTCGTGATTCATGGCAATGCCGTCGCAAACGCCAATGACCGGAAATTCAAAGGGCGTGCCGCCTGCCATGCGCACGCCTGCCTTTACGGCCTCGGCAATGCTGTCCAGATGCAGATGGCCTGGCACGATTTCATTGGCGGCATTGACTATGCCGACAAAAGGCCGGNCCATTTCCTCTGGCGTAAGGCCAAGCGCGTAGAGCAGGGAGCGATGCGGGGCCTTTTCAATTCCGCATTTCATGTTCCGGCTGGTATCGTCGCGCATCCGCATTTCCTCCTGCTTGCGCATTGTAAGGCCCGCATATTAGCGCAATTGCCGCCGTGCGTAAATAGCGGCCAGGAGCTGGCGACTGGAGGAGGGCGCGGGTTGCTTCAGGACGTTTTTACCCTGCTCACGCAGGGTTGACGGATCAGGCGGGAATCTACCGGTATCAACGTGTGGCCCAGATGCCGATTGCGCCTATGGCGAGCACGAAAAGCAAGACAGCGAGATTTATCATTTATAATAAGAGTTTCTGCCGGTTCATGCCGGCACTTTATAGCATGGCCGCCATATTTTCAACATGCCCTGCCGCTATGCAAAACGGCGGGGAGAAAGCCGGCCGGCTCCTCCCCTGCTTGCGTTTGTCGCGGTTTGCGAAAGGCAATGCCTCGTCAGATTTTACATGGCGGCTTCATAGATTGCGGCCACATCTGCGTCGCTCATGATGCGCGGGTTGGTCAGGCCGCAGGCGTCCTTCTGGGCATTGGCGGTCATGATGGGAATATCCGCCTCGCGCACTTCCTTGCCGTATTTTCTGCCCAGCGCCTTGAGGCCTGCCGGAATGCCCACATCCTTTGAAAGAATCCTGATCGCCTCTATCGCCCGCTGCGAGGCATCCGTTGCGGACAGGCCATCCACGCGCTCGCCCAGCAGCTTCGCAATGCGGCCATAGCGGCGCCTGGCGGCGATCAGGTTGTGCTGGCTCACATGCGGCAGCAGCACCGCGTTGCATTCGCCATGCGGCAGATCGTAAAATCCGCCCAGCTGGTGCGCCATCGCATGCACATGCCCAAGGCTGGCATTGTTGAAGGCCATGCCAGCCAGATACTGCGCGTAGCACATTCCCTCGCGCGCTTCCATGTCGCGGCCATTGGCGACAGCGCGGCGCAGGTAGCGGTTGATGAATTCAATGGCCTTTTCAGCGCAGGCATCCGTCATTGGCGTAGC
>JAAUYW010000037.1 GCA_014804915.1 Desulfovibrio sp.
ATCAAAAGGCCATTGCCAGGCTTGCCAGACTTGAGGGCGGCGATTGCTAGCGGATTCCCTTGCAACGCATGAAGCTGTGGTTATCTATCTGGCATGAGCAAGCCTGTAATCCATATCGAAAACGCCAGACAGCACAATCTGCGCAACATTAGCCTGGATATACCAAGAGATGAGCTGGTCGTAGTCTGCGGCCCTTCCGGCTCGGGCAAATCAACACTCGCATTTGACATAGTGTATGCGGAAGGCCAGCGCCGCTATGTGGAATCGCTTTCAGCCTACGCGCGCCAGTTCCTGCCCCAGATGGACAAGCCGGATGTCGAAAAGATAGAGGGCCTGTCGCCTGCCATTTCGCTGGAGCAGCAGGGCCTGGCCCGCAATCCCCGCTCCACGGTGGGCACTGTTACGGAAATCCACGACTTTTTGCGCGTGTTTTTCGCCCGTCTTGGCAAAATGCATTGCCCAAAATGCGGCAAGCCTATTGAAAGCCGCGCAATTGACGAGATTATCGCCGAAATAATGGCCCTCCCTGCCGGCGAAAAATTCATTATCCTCGCGCCGCTTGTGGAGATGCAGAAAGGCACGCAGGCGGACAGGCTGAAAAAGCTGAAAGCGCAAGGTTTTGGACGCGTGCGCGTTGACGGCGAAATCCATGTCATTGATGATGTGCCGCCGCTTGAAAAAAACAGAAAGCACACCCTTGATCTGGTAATAGACAGGCTGGTGATGAAAGAGGGCATTCGCAGCCGCATTGCCGAATCTGTCGAGCTTGCGCTTGCCCAGGGCGAAGGCCGCCTGATTCTGCATCGCCCTGGCCTGCCCAAAGGCGAGCAGGATACCATCCACTCCACTCTCTCCGCCTGCCCGACCTGCAAAATATCGCTGCCTGCGCCTTCGCCGCAATTATTCTCGTTCAATGGGCCGCAAGGCGCGTGCCCGCGTTGCGTTGGCCTTGGCACAACCGACTATTTCGAGCCTCGCCTGATCGCCCCCAACCATGGCCTGAGTCTCGGCAAGGGCGCCCTGATTCCCTGGGCTTCCAGACATGTTTTGGCCAGATACGAAGACTATTTGCAGGCCCTGGGCAAAAGGCGCGGCTTTGATCTGGACACGCCGCTTGCGGATTTCACTGAAGATGCCCTTTCAGCCCTGTTTTATGGCGAAAGCGAGGCGGGCGAGCCGCTCACAGCCTCCCTGGGACTGCGGCGGAACTGGATGGGCGGCAATATTGCCCTGGGAGCCAGCGGCGATTACCAGAGCGCGCAATTTCAGGAAGCAGCCAGAAAGCAGGCGCAAATATTGCCCACGAAGGAGCGCTGGCCAGGCGTAATTCCCCTGCTGGAAAAAGGGATGCAGTATGGCGACGCCTGGCGCGATGAGCTGGATCGTTTCCGGCAGTCGCGCGATTGCCCTGCCTGCAATGGCGCGCGTCTGCGCCCTGAAGCCCTGGCAGTCAGAATTGACGGCCTGAATCTCGCCGAATTTTCGGCGCTGCCGGTTGCGCGCGCCATAAACTGGCTCAAGGAACGCAAATTCAGCGGCCGCCATGCGACAATTGCGGAGCCGCTGCTCAAGGAGCTTGTCTCGCGGCTTTCCTTCCTGGCGGATGTCGGTCTCGATTACCTGTCCCTTGGCCGCGCCATGTCAACGCTTTCCGGCGGCGAGGCGCAGAGAATCCGGCTTGCCTCCCAGCTGGGCTCAGGCCTGGTCGGCGTGACATATGTGCTTGACGAGCCCTCAATTGGCCTGCATCCGCGCGACAACGAGCGGCTCCTGCAAACCCTGCGCTCCCTGCAGCAGCGCGGCAACACCGTGCTTGTGGTGGAGCACGATGAAGCCGCGATTTGCGAAGCGGACACAGTCATTGAACTGGGTCCGGGCTCGGGCGTTCAGGGCGGCGAAGTAATGTTCCAGGGCACGGTGGACCAGCTCTTGCGCGCGCCCACGCTCACGGCGCGCCATTTGCGCGGGGAAGAACGCGTGCCAATGCCTGATGAACGTCGCGAAGCCAGGGGCGGGCTCACTCTGAAAAACGTCACAACCAACAACCTGCAAGGCATTGACTGCCAGATTCCGCTTGGCTGCCTTACCTGCGTGACNGGCGTTTCCGGCTCTGGCAAAAGCTCCCTGGTNATTGACACCCTATACAAGCACATCGCGCTTGGCCTTGGCCTGAAGGTGGATTCGCCAGGAACGCTTGGCGGTATCGCCTATTCCGAAGGCGCCCAGCCGATCGAGCGGCTGGTGGCCATTGATCAAACTCCCATTGGCCGCACTCCGCGCTCCAATCCTGCGACCTATACCAAGGTTTTTGACGAAATCCGCCATATTTTCGCTATGACGGCGGATGCGCGCAAGCGCGGCTACACCCCNGGCCGCTTCAGTTTCAATGTGCGCGGCGGCCGCTGCGAGGCCTGCCGCGGCGATGGCCAGATNCGCGTTGAAATGCATTTTCTGCCTGACATTTATGTCAACTGCGATGTCTGCGGCGGCAAACGCTATAATCACGAAACCCTGGAAGTGCGCTACAAGGGCCTCAATATCTCGGAAGTGCTGGATCTGCCAGTCAGCCAGGCACGCAANCTCTTTGAAAGTTACCCGTCGCTTGAACGCAAGCTGGGCATGCTTGAAGAAGTCGGCCTTGGCTATCTGCGCCTTGGCCAGCCAGCCACTACCCTGTCCGGCGGCGAGGCGCAGCGCATCAAAATCTCGCGCGAGCTTGGCAAACGTTCCCTGCCAGGCGCGCTGTATATCCTTGATGAGCCCACTACCGGCCTGCACATGCAGGAAGTGGGCAAGCTGGTAAGCGTCTTGCACACCCTGGTTGAAAAAGGCGCCACAGTGGTTGTAATNGAGCACGATACTGATATGATCCTGGCCGCCGACCATGTGATTGACATGGGGCCGGGCGGCGGGGAAAACGGCGGCAGAATCATTGCCACTGGCACTCCGGAGGCGATTGTGGCAAATCCGGACTCGATCACCGGCCAGTACCTGATGCAGGAACGGGCGGCGCGCCAGCGCAGGCGCGTTGAACTGACGCGCAATGAGCCAGNNAGGCCAGTCGCCATCGCGCAATAGGCATTCCCATTCTGAAACTGCCCTGCCGGCCACGCCGCAGCCGNAAATTCGCAGGCNCTGTCTTGCCAAAGGAGCCCCGGGATGAGCAGCCTCAAGAAAATGTATTCCACAATTCTTGCCGATCCTTTTCCGGACACAATGACCATTCTGCTNGGCGATCAAAAACTGGTTTACAAAAAACGCTCCTGGACAATCGACGCTGAAAACCGCGGCCTGCGCTATGGCGAAAATCCGGACCAGCCTGCAGCCCTGTACGAGCTGGCTGAAGGCGAACTGACGCTGGCAGGCATTGCCTGGCGCAAGCCGGNAAACGCCCTGGTCTCCGCGCTCGATGAAGCCGGAATGCTCCAGGCNGGCAAGCATCCNGGCAAGACGAATCTCACAGATGTGGACAATGGCGCGAATATCCTGCAGTATCTNGCGGAAAAGCCGGCAGCCGTCATCATCAAGCACAACAATCCCTGCGGCGCAGCCTGGTCAGACGCCAGTCTGGATGACGCTTTTGAAAAGGCCTTCTGGTGNGATCGCATAGCTGCGTTTGGCGGCGCCGTCATAGTCAACCGGCCCCTNNCCAGAATAACAGCCGAAAAAATCTCGGCCAATTATTTTGAGGTTGTCGCAGCTCCAGCTTTTGAAGACGGGGNCCTCGAAATCCTGAAAAACCGCAAGAATCTTCGCATTATCGAATTGCCCGGCCTGGCCAGGCTNGAAGAACTGCGCGCAGGCGCATGGCTTGATATCAAGAGTCTGGCAGATGGCGGCCTGATCGTGCAAAANTCATTTCAAAACAGGATTCTGGACAATGCCGACTTCATTCCGGCAACTGCCAGGAGGCCGGACGGCCTGGAAGTNACNGCCCGGGCGCCAACCNGGGCCGAGCTGGACGANCTGCGCTTTGCGTGGGCTGTCGAATCTGGCGTAAGCTCNAATTCCGTAATCTTNGCCCGCGATGGCGCTACTGTGGCNATCGGCACTGGCGAGCAGGACCGCGTTGGCTGCATAGAGCTCGCCATTCACAAGGCCTATTCCAAATACGCGGATACGCTGGCCTGGCGCCAGTTTGGCCTTTCGCTTCATGAACTCGAACGCCAGGCGAAACATGATCAGGCCATGCAGGCCGAGCTTGCCAAAATTGAAGCCCAGACTGCCGCCAGCCAGGGCGGACTGCAGGGCTCGCGCCTGGTCTCTGACGGCTTTTTCCCATTCCGCGATGGCGTGGATGCGGCCATTGCCCAGGGCGTANCCGCCATCGCGCATCCAGGCGGCTCCCTGCGCGACTGGGAATCAATCATGGCCTGCAACGAAGCTGTGCCCCAGGTGGCGATGGCATTCACTGGCCAGCGCTCCTTCAGGCACTAACGCATTCGCCAGAGCCGGCATTCGCATAACCCGTGAATCCTGATCTCCTGGCCAGCTATCCCAGAATTTGCATTACCTCCACTGGCGGCGGCGGCGGCAAGACACTGCTGTCGCTTGGACTGTGCCGCGCTTTCAGACAGGCGGGCCTGGATGTCAAGCCATTCAAAAAGGGCCCTGACTACATCGACGCGGCCTGGCTGACTGGCGCGGCAGCCGAGCCGGCGACCTGTCTTGACCCCTTTTTCATGGATGGCCCAGGCCTGCGCAAGCTGTTCTCCAGCAGCATGGCCGGGCATGATCTGGCCATAATCGAAGGCAACCGCGGCCTGTTTGACGGGCTCAATGAATCAGGCGTTTGCTCTACCAGCCAGGTGGCCAGGAGCCTGGAATGTCCGATAATCATTTGCATTGATTGCGCCAAATCCACCCGCACAATCGCGGCTGTGCTGAACGGTCTGGCAAATTTCGAGCCTGGCCTGGATTTTGCCGGCGTAGTCCTGAACAGGGTTGGCTCGCCCCGCCATGCCAGCTCCCTGCGCGCGGCAATCAACGCCAATACGGAGCTTAAAATTCTCGGCTGCCTGCCCAGGCTTGA
>JAAUYW010000038.1 GCA_014804915.1 Desulfovibrio sp.
AAATGGGTGCAATAGCCACCTTTAAAACCGGACACATTCCCTGAAAAAGAGGAACGATGATTTTCTTTGGCCGGCAGTCAAATCTAGCTGGCATGGTTTATATTTATTTTCATATTATTTTATATGCAATCTTGTGTCTAGCGGCGACAGTTTCTAGCTTTATGCCTGCCTGTCTTCAGTCTTCAGCAGTTCAAGGCATTTGGCAAGCAGCGGGGCGTCCGCAGGCAGAAACGGGCGGGCGGCCGCCTCGTCGCTGTCCACCCAGGCAAGAGTCTGGCCTTCCCTTGCGACCGGCTCGCCGGAATGCCCTGTTACCTGCAGAAAATGCAGGCGCACGCCAAAATCAGGATAATCGTAATCGCTGGAGAGAAGAGGGCGCGTGGCAAGCACGCAAATGCCGAGCTCTTCCTCAAGCTCCCGCTTCAGGGCGTCAGCGGCAGTTTCAGCCTGCTCGAGCTTGCCGCCAGGAAATTCCCACAGGCCTGTCGCGGAATCGCCCGGCGGCCGCTGCGCGATCAGGAAACGTTTTCCTCGCATAATCAGCCCGGCCGCCACTTCAATCCGCTTCATTTTGCATTGCCCTGATTTCGCTTTCCAGCCTGTCCATCTCTTCAAGCAGCCTTTCAGATTCGCGCCTGCAGGAATCAAATTCTGCCAGAAGCTCGCCGGAGCGCCTGTTATCCGCGTAAATTTCCGGATCTGCCAGGCTTTGCTCGGCCGCCTGCTGGCGATTCATGCAGTCATTCAGCTTTTCCTCCAGCGCGGCATAGCGGGTTTGCAGCGGCTTCAGCTTCTTGTGCAGCTGGTTGCGCCTTTCAGCCTGCTCGCGTTTGAGCCGTTTTTGCTCCTCGCGCGACTGGGGCCGATCCTGCTGCTGCAAGACCTGGCCAGTCCTTGGCTCCGGCCCTGGCAGAGCCGCCTTGCGGCTTGCGTCGTATGCCGCAAAATCAGGATGGACGATAATGCCGTTTTCATTCAGCTCCCAGGCCTCTGCGCCAGTTTCATTGAGCAGCCAGCGGTCATGGGCGACCATAAAGAGCGTGCCATCAAATTTGCGCAGGGCATTGGCAAGGGCTTCGCGGCTTTCAAGATCAAGATGATTTGTCGGCTCATCCAGGAGCAAAAAATTGCAGCGCCCGAGAAACAGGCTGGCGAGAACGAGGCGCGCCTTTTCGCCGCCTGACAGGGCGGCTACCTGGCGGTCAAAATAATTCTGGCCAAGCAGGAACAGGCCAAGCACGCTCATTAGCTCTTCTTCGGTCGTCCTGGGATCGGCAAGCCTGCGGATTTCGGCCAGCACAGTCGTATCCGGCCGCAAGGTGTCCATCTGGTGCTGCGTATAGTAGCCCATGCGCATTTGCGAGGCAGTGGCGATCGAGCCGCCGCATTTTTCCAGCTTGCCGGCCATCAGGCGAAGCAGGGTGGATTTGCCGCAGCCGTTATGGCCGACCAGGCCAACGCGGCTGCCGCGGTAAAGCGTGAAACTGAGCGGCGGCCACATCTGCTTGCCATCCGGAAAATGAAAGGCCAGATCGGAGGCTGCCAGCATCGTCTTTTCGCTGTGCGGAGCTGCCGGCCACGCAAAGGCGAGCTCCCTGCGCCTGGGCTCGGGCTTGTAATCCTCAAGCTCCTTTTCCAGTTTTTTGGCCATTTTCTGGCGCGAGCCAGCCTGGCGCGCCTTTGTGGCCTTGGCGCGGAAGCGCTCCACAAACGCCATCTTTTTGGCCAGATCATCCTGCAGGGCTTTTGCCTGCCGCTCCCGCTGGGCGTTGTACTCCTCCTGCAATGCCAGAAACTGGCTATACGTCGCCTTGCGGAATACAGGCCGCGACAGGCCCAGATAAAGCACATGGGTGCCAATCCTGTCCATGAACATGCGGTCATGGGCGACAAAAATCAGCGCGCCCTCAAATTTGAGCAGGAAGTCCTCAAGCCATTCGACAGCGTCAATATCAAGATGGTTTGTGGGCTCATCCAGCAGCAGCGCATCTGCGCCGGCAGTCAGCACGCGCGCCAGTTTCGCGCGCTCGCGCCAGCCGCCAGAGAGCTGGGCCAGGGGCAGGTGCCACTTGTTTTCGGCAAAACCGAGGCCGGACAGTACCTCTTTGGCGCGCTGCTCGGGGTTATAGCCAAATTGCGCTTCCAGCTGCGCCTGGCGCTCCATCAGCTGGGCGAGCCCTGCTTCATCTCCGTTTTTGCCTGCTTCTTCCCATTCCTGCCAGAATTCTCCCCAGTCATGAATGGAATCCAGCACATAATCTAGCAGCGGAGTGTCCAGCGAGGCCGCGCTCAGCTCTTGCTCGACATAGCCCAGGCGGCAGCCTTTGGGAATCAGGATTCTGCCGCCATCCGGCGCCTCAACGCCAGCCAGCAGGCGCAGGAATGTGGATTTGCCTGTGCCGTTGGGCCCGCAAACGCAAAGGCGGCAGCCAGAATCAATCTCAAGCGAGAAATTGCTGAAAATGTCATTGCCGCCAAAGGCCTTGCTCAATTCCTGGGTAGCGATCTTCACAGCCAGCCCTCATTGCGGTAACCGGCGACAGCTTCAGCCATGCCTGCTTCAAGGCTGTAGGTGGCCTTGAAGCCGAGCTCGCGGCAAATGCGGGAATTGTCAGCCAGCCAGCCTGGCTGAATCGCTTCGCGGTATTTGTCCGGATTCCAGGCAGGCGGCGGCGGCGCCTTTTTGCCCGCCAGTGCGCAAATGCCGCGCCCGACGCCGTTTGCCAGGGAGCCCAGGAATGCGGAAATCCGCATCAGCGCCCGCGGCGGCCGCAGCATGCGCAGGCGCTCCCGTCCCTGCGCCCGGGCCATTGCCTGGCAGATGGCATCCATCTGATAGCTTTTGCCATCGCCCAGGTGGTAAATGCCGGCTGCTTCCGGTTGGCAGGCAAGCGCGCAGGCCGTGGCCGCGTCGCCGGCGTGGATTACAGAAACAGGGAAGCGGGCCGGGCCTATGCCAAAGCCTTTTTTCGCGCTTTTGAAAAGGGGCAGCAGCCCCCTGTCGCCAGAGCCATAGATTATGGGAGGCCGCAAAATCACAAGCCTGTCGCCCAGAAGGGCGGACATGACCTGTTCGGCCAGCAGTTTTGACCAGCCATAGGCGGATACAGGCTCGGGGTTCTGGGCCTCGTTCCGGCCTGGCTCAATTGCGCAGGGCCCGGCTGCCGCAAGGCTGGAAACCAGGATAATCCGGCTGGCATCCCGGGCGCCCGCGGCCACGTTGCGCGCGGCCTCGCTGTTGGCTGCCAGATAATCCTGCCAGCTCGCGCCAAACAGCGTTCCGGCCAGGTGAATGACGACATCCTGGCCCTGAAGTAGACGCCGCATTGCCTTTTCATCGCGGCAATCGCCCAGTACCTGGCGAACGCCTTCCGGCAGTGCAGCCCGTGGGGAGCGGACAAGGCCGGTCACATTTGCGCCGCAGGCCAGAAGCTGCGGCAGGAGATGCCTGCCAAGAAAGCCCCCCGCGCCGGTTACAAGGACATTCCTGTTTTCAAGCCCTGTCAGCACTGGCCAATCTCGCGTCTGTATATTCGGTAGCGCTTGGCCAGTCTGCCGGAAAAATCCTCCATCAGGTCATTCATGGCGAAATTGTCTTCCAGAATCCAGGAGCCTTCGACCCATTTCAGGCCAGGCTTGCGGCCTGCATGCTCCAGCATGTAGTCAAGCAGCAGCAGCGGCAGACCCTGCAGCCGGTATTCCGGCAAAATGCCAAACAGCATGATGCGCATTCCGGCAGCGATCTGCTTGCGGCTTCGCCAGTAGTGCCAGGGCGCGCTCAGCCCCAGGCTGCCTCCGAGTCTGGAAAGCAGGGGATTCATGTCCGGCAGGGCGACCATGCCTGCCACCGGTTTTGCGCCGTCAAAAAAGAGCACGAAAAATTCGGGATCCAGAATGCTTTTCAGTTCACGCACATGCGCTTTTGCTTCCGCTTCGGAAAGAGGCGAAAAACCCCAGTTTGCAGCCCAGGCTTTCTGGTAAATGTCCAGCATGGCGTGAATGTCTTCTGTCATGGAAGCGCGCGTGGGCGAGCGGTATGTGAACCTGGCGGCCTGTTTCAGCCGCGCGGCTTCGGCTTTTATGTTTTCCGGCAGGGCAAGGCTTGCGGAATCAATCAGATAGGCGAAAAGATCCTGCTCCTTGCGCAGGCCCCAGGTTTCAAGCAGAACCGGATACCAGTCCGGATTCCAGGGCATCATGAGGCTGGGGGCGAGATCAAAGCCTGCCACCAGCGCGCCGCAGGTGTAATTCATGGAAGGATTGAGCGGCCCGCGCATGAAGGTCATGCCTTCCCCGGACAGCCAGCCGCTGGCTGCGTTGAGCAGGGCGGAAGCCGCCTCCGGATCATTTTCGCATTCAAAAAAGCCGAAGCTGCCGCAGGCCTGGCCTGCGTAGGCGTTATATTTGGCATCGATGATCGCTGCTATGCGGCCCACTGGCCTGGAGTCGCGGTAAGCCATGAAAAGCTCGCGTCTGGCAGTTTGCCAGAAAGGATGCCTGCCTGGCGTGATCAGTTCCAGCTCCTGTTTTTTCAGCGGCGGAACCCAGAGGGGGTGGGAGCTGTGAAGCCCAAAAGGCAGATCGACGAATTCCGCCAGCTCCCGGCTGGTTGCGGCCTGGCGGATCTCCACTGCCATGCCTAATCCAGAATCAGCGCGCCGGTAAGCGCGGCTACGCTGTCGCTGCCGCAGGCGGCGAGGGCGTCTGGCAGGGCCTTTACCAGGCTGAAGCAGGCATCCGGCCGCATGAAGCTGGCAGTGCCCACTTCCACGGCTGACGCGCCTGCCAGCAAAAATTCAATAATGTCCCAGGCGGAAACTATGCCGCCAATGCCGATGACCGGAATTTTCACAGCGCGGCTGGCCTGCCAGACGCAGCGGAGCGCGACAGGCTTGATGGCCGGGCCGGAGAGGCCGCCGATGATATTGCCCAGCATGGGGCGGCGCGTTCTGGCGTTGATAGCCATGCCGGCAAGGGTGTTGATGCAGGCAAGACTGTCCGCGCCCGCGTCTTCCGCGCTTTTTGCGATAGCCGCTATATCTGTGACATTGGGCGAAAGCTTGACAATGACATGCTTTGATGGCGCGTTTCGCACCACCGCGCAAGTAACTGCAGCGCAAAGGTCTGGCGAGGAGCCGAACAGCGCGCCGCCGGCTGCGACATTGGGGCAGGACACGTTGACTTCAAGTGCCGCGATTTCCTCTACTTCATTGAATCTGGCGGCAAGCTCGCCAAATTCTTCAATGCTGGCCGCGTAGATATTGGCGATGATGGCAGTATGGCGCCAGGGCAGGGCCGGGAGGGTGCGCCTGAGAAAAGCGTCAATGCCGTCATTCTGGAGGCCAATGGCATTGAGCATTCCGGCTGGCGTTTCAGCAATGCGCGGCTCTTTGTTGCCGGCGCGCGGCTGGAGGGAAATGCCCTTTACGGCTATGCCGCCGAGAGTGGCAAGATCGCCAAACTGCCTGTATTCCAGGCCGGAGCCGAAAGTGCCGGAGGCAGCGATAACCGGATTTTTAAGGACAAGCTCGCGCTTGCCGGCCAGTGTGACATTCAGATCCATAGCGCTCCGCAGGCGGCAGAAAGGGCAGGCCGCATCAAGGCACACTCAAATTTCAATTTCATCCGCCCAGAAAACAGGGCCATGCAGGCAGGTCTGGATGGGCTGGCCCGTGTCATGTGGCGATTTGGGCGTCGGCTTGCAGACGCAGCCCAGGCAGGCGCCGACTCCGCAGGCCATCCGCTTTTCGATAGAGATCTGCAGGCGGCAGTTTGCCTTTGCGGCCAGCTCTTTCGCAGCGCGCAGAAAGGGCATTGGCCCGCAGGCAAGAGCCAGGCCATTCTGGGCGGCGCAATCCGTGATTTTTTCCTGCATTGAAAAAATAAAATTATCAAGATCGCCAGGCTCATGCTCGCGCAGGCTGTCCACCTGGATGTGCTCGCTGATGTTGTCAACCGGATAGCAGCCTGGCGGGTCGCGGTGGCCAAAAAGCATGCCCAGATTCCAGGGTTGCGGGTGTCTGGCCACATAACCCACGAATGGCGCGATGCCCATGCCGCCTGCCAGAAGCAATGTCGGCGTGTCAGTCTCCACGGCAAAACCGCGGCCAAGGGGGCCCCAGACATGGACGGGATCTCCTGGCCGCAATTCGGAGATCAGTTTTGTGCCCCGGCCTTCGACCCGGAAAAAGCAGATCAGGTGCCTGCTTGTAGTATGGCAGATGCTGAAAGGCCTGCCCCAGGGGATTTCGAGGCCAAAGGAGGCGGGGCGAAGCATTATGAACTGCCCGGGCTGCCAGGCTGGCCATGCCGGCGGGGAAAGGCGCAACGCGAAATGTCCGCGAGAGGCCGAGGCGTGGCCGAAAGGCACAATTCCAAGCACTTTCAATTCTGTCAGGCCTGACTGCATGGGTAATTAATAACCGCCGCCGCCCGCTGGGTCAACTGCGGCCAGAAATTTCCGGCTTGAGCCGCTAGCTATAATCTTATATGGATACCAGGCACGATTCAGGGCGAAGCAAAAGACGCCAAATCCAGTTGCTGCCGGAGCTGCGAAGCATGACGAAGGATGTAGTGGGCCAGATAAGACGGGCAAGGGCGGAGGATGCGGAGCGCGTCAGGCAGATTGCGGAGGCGAGTTTCGCAATCTATTTGCCGCGCATGGATCGCAAGCCTTTTCCAATGCTTGATGACTATGACGCCCATATTGCCAGGGGCTCGGTTTTTGTGCTGGAAGAAGAGGCGGGCGCGATTGCTGGCTATGCGGTGCTTTTGCCAGGCGATGACGCAAGCCTGCTTATGGATGTCATTGCGATTGACCCGGCCTGCCAGAAACGCGGTTTTGGGCGAATGCTGATGGCTTTTGCCGAAAGCGAGGCGCTAAAGCGCGGCCTTTGCGCAGTCAGCCTTTACACCAACGCGGCCATGACTGAAAACCTGGACTGGTATCCTCGCCTCGGCTATCAGGAAACCGGCCGGAAAAAAGACAAGGGCTATTACCGCGTGTATTTCAGGAAAAGCCTTTCCGCCTGATTTCCCCACAGTTGCGGCTTGAAGGCTGCCAGCAAGCCCTTTCCTGCGCCGCTTCCCGCAGTCCGCGCTGCCTGAACTGTACAAAATTTGTATGATTCTTGCATACAGCTGTATAAGTTTCAGGCAGGGCGCGTTATTTCGGCCGCGTCCAGGCCAAACGCCATATACTAATTCGTTATCAGGACGAATAGATTAAAAACAGGCATTTTTCCAGAAGCGGGAGGCTTGTGTGTTATCAAAACTGGTTCCGATAATGGTGTTGTTTTCCGCTGGCTGGGCCCTTGGTGAATTTTATGAAGAGGGCATACTTGCCACTGACAAGAACGCCCTGATCTCAATCTCTTCTGAGCCGCTCATGGCGCCTTCCAGATCCCAGGCTTTCCCGCGGTTATCGAAAAACCAGGAATCTCCGCAGGATACAGTTGAGGGGCTGCATTCCAGGGCCAATGAGCCCCAGGAGCCAAGCCGCGAAAGCGAAGAGCGCTATGTGGAGGCGATTCGCACCTGGCTGGATACCCTGGAGCCAGTGCAGCAGGAAAAGGCGCGCCAGATAATGCGCGAGGCGCATCCTGGCCTGCAGGCCCTGCGCGATGCCATTCGCGCCAAGAAGTCGCAGCTGGCGGCAATCAGTTTTGACCGCGGGATGCCTCCGGAAACGTTGCCGCGGCTGGGAATGGAGCTGCAAAAGCTGCGGGCCAGCCTCAACCGGGAACTGGAAAAGGTGAACGAGAAGCTGCGCTATGAGGCCGGCATCCGGATGGATACTTCAAACCACGACACATTCTGGCTTTTCCCGCCGGAATCATTGAAAAACTAGGCATGATTGCCCCGCGCAGGCGGGGCTTTTTTTTGCCCTGTCATCTGGGGAAAGGCTGTTTTGGCCTGCCTGGAGAGGCGGGTGGATTAAATTTATGCGCTTGTCCAAATTTTATACATGAAAAACCGGAATGTGTAAAAAAAGCATACTCGCGCTGCCTGCGACGCGCCCTGGCGGGAGCAGAAAAAAGGCTGGGCGCTCATGTTTCAGGGGCCGCAGGACTTTGGCATGGCCTTTGCTATATAGAAAGCGTAAGCGCAAGGGCGCAAGGAAAACTGAATAGAGACGGAAGGAAAACAATCTGAGTTCGCCGGCTGGCGGATATCAGTAAAGATACAGCGACACGGCGCATTCAGCGCAAGGTCGAAAACCCTGATAATCCGCCGGAGGCGGTAAAACATACAGAAGCGCAGCGAGGCAACATGAAGCAAATTTACGCGAAGTCCTGATCCCCAACAGGACAGCGCGAACCCTCCATCCCAACCCTCCTTTGAAATTTACCCTGATACCATCGGAACATCCTCCCTCTTTATGGCCGCTGATTCCCCCTCAGCGGCCATACCTCTTTTAGAGCTTAACGGATCTCCTGCCAGCTGGCCGCAATTTCCTGCCGCTCCCAGTAGCGGATTTCGCCAGGGCCAAGCCTGTGCCAATGCTCGGCAAGCTCATTGCGCCAGCCCAGGCGGCAGCCCTGGGCGGATGCGGGCAGATGCAGCCGCCAGGGAGAATTCGCTGGCCTGCCGTCAAGCAGGGCTTGCGCTGCCAGCAGCAGGGCTTGGGCCATCACCCTGCTGCCAAGCGCCGGATGGCAGGGGCCGGCGAGAATGGACGCGGCCAGGCCGTCCTGGGGGGCCAGACCCATGCGGATTACAGGCACGTCCCGCGCGGAAGCGAGCAGCCAGCCTCTTGCCAGCGCGGTCAGCGTGTCAGGCAGGCTCCAGGGCCTGAATTTGCCTTCTTGCCACAATCTGGCGAGAGGCGATCCAGCCAGCACAAGACAGGGATAAAAACGCAGGCAGACCGCATTGCAGGCAAGGGCCTGTTCGACATCAGCGATAAAATGTTCCGGAGCGCTGGCCGGCAGCCCTGGCATGAGCTGCACTCCCGGGCCGAGTCCGGCCTCGGCAATAAGCCCGCAGGCCGCAATGGCCGCTTCGCGGGAATAGCCGCGGCCCGCGCAATCAAGAATTTCCGAATCAAAGCTCTGAATGCCCAGCTCCACAAGCTCGCAACCGCAGCTTTTCAGCTCCCGCAAGCGTTTCGCGTCAAGGCAGTCAGGCCGGGTGGAGCAGCGAAAGCCGTCAATCAGGCCAGATTTTCGGAGGCGGAGCGCAAAATCGAGGCAGATGCGCCAGAGCGGCTCCGGCAATGCCGTGAATGTGCCCCCATAAAAAGCCAGCTGGGGACGCCTGTTTTTGTCTGGCCGTCCCAGCAAATCTGCTTCGCAGGCCTGGAGCAGAGCCAGCACTTGCGCTTCGCCGGCTGGCGCCGCCCGGCCAGTCTGGATTTCCTGGGCGCAGAAGACGCAGCGGCTCCTGCAGCCCAGCCAGGGCAGAAAAAGCGGATAGATCAGCCGCCTGTGGCGCCGCGGCCAGGGCATTGAGCGGGAATGCGAAGTCATGGGAGTTTCCTCCCCTGGAACCGGCATGAAGCCATTGCGTATTCTCCAGTGGCAATAGCGAGAAAAACCTTGCCCTGCGGGGCTTACAAGTGTAGTTTTTACCAAAAGACTTCGGGTCCGGATAGATATCCGCACGGGTAATCCATAAGAAAATAGCGGAGATTGCGTCACAGGCAGCCGGCCAGAAGCCGCGGCTATTTTTCAGCACTCGGGATAAATTTAACTTTTTAATCAGGCAGAATTCCAAATCCCCCGTGCCAGGGACAGGTCGAGAGTCTGAGTATGGATAAGACCCTTACTAAAGCGAATATTGTGGAGGCCATTTACGAGCGCACAGGCACAAATCGCCTGGACGCCAGGGAGGCAGTTGAAAAGCTGCTGGCAATCATGAAAAATGCGATCAAAAAAGATCACGACCTGCTCATCAGCGGCTTTGGCAAGTTTGAATGCTATGACAAGGCATCGCGCAGGGGACGCAATCCCCAGACCAGGGAGACGATTATCCTGCCTCCGCGCAAGGTGATTGTATTCAGACTTTCACGCAAGTTTCGCTCCGAATTGAATCCCCAGAAGTAAGGCCCGGGCGGGGCCCGGCAGGTTCTGGCTCGCTGGCAGCCGATGCTTTTTAATTCCTACGGATTTATTTTCCTTTTTTTGCCGCTGTTTCTGGCGTTCTGGCAATTTGGGACGCCGCGGGCGGCTGGCGGACAGGCTTTTCGGCATGAGCTGATTCTTCTGGTTTTCTCCCTGGCTTTCTATGCCTTCTGGGGTCTTGCCTATCTTGTCCTGCTCATCTGCATGATCTGCCTCAACCATTTTCTCGGCCAGGCGCTGGCCTGGAGAAAAGCCGGCGAAGCGGATCCTGCCGCTGCCAGCGTGCCTGGCATTTCACGCAGGGCCCTGTTTGTTTGCGCTGTGATTCTGAATCTCCTGCCCCTGCTCTGGTTTAAATACTCCTGGTTTTTTATTCGCAATCTGGCGCTCCTTTTTCAGGCAGACTGGCAATTCACGCCGCCCGGGCTGCCGCTTGGCATTTCCTTTTATACGTTCATCCAGCTTGCGTGGCTCACCGGCATTTACCGCGGCCAGTTCCAGCCCGCCTCCCTGACGCGCCATGTCGCTTTTTCCAGCTGTTTTCCCTACGTGATTTCCGGGCCAATCGTCCGTTATGAGCAGCTGGGCTGGCAGCTGGACAGTCTTGCGCCTGCGACTGCCACCGGCCTTGCAAATGGCCTGACCCTGTTCAGCCTGGGCCTCGCGAAAAAAGTCCTGCTTGCGGACAGCATTGGCGTTTACGCTGACGCTGTGTTTGGCGCTGCTGAAAAGCACTGGCCCATCTCCGGCCCGGAAGCGTGGCTGGGTTCCCTTTGCTATACCTTTCAGCTTTATTTTGATTTTTCGGGATACACGGATATGGCGATTGGCCTTGGCCTCATGATCGGCCTGCGCCTGCCCGAGAACTTCAACGCTCCCTACAGGTCCACAGGCATTGTCGATTTCTGGCGGCGCTGGCACATTACCCTTGGCTCGTGGCTGCGCGATTTTCTCTACATTCCGCTTGGCGGCAACCGCAAGGGCAGGCTGCGCCAGTATTGCAATCTCTTTCTGACAATGCTGATTGGCGGAGCCTGGCATGGCGCTGGCTGGACCTACATCCTCTGGGGAGGATTGCAGGGCGCCATGCTTGCAGCCAACCATTTTTTTCGCGCCTCTGTCCGCGGCTCCAGGGCCGAGCGCTGCCTGGCACTTTTGCCTGTCCGGCTTGTCAGCATTGCCTTCACCTTTTTTTGCCTCAATCTGTGCTGGGTCGTCTTCCGGGCGTTCAGCCTGGACGGCGCGCTCGCAATTTACAGGGCCATGCTTGGCGGCTGGCAGCCAGGCCATATTCGCCCGGACGCGGACTTTTTCGGCATCTGGTTTCCCAATCACTATTTCGCAAACTGGCTGCCCTTCGCGCTGCTTGCCACCTGCGCGGCTGTGTGCTGGCTTTTGCCTACAAGCCGCCAGTTTCTGGCAGGCGCGGCCTGGCTCAAATGGAGGCCTACGGCCAGCTGGGCGGCGGGTATGGCAGGCCTGGCCTTTGCCTCGCTTGTCATGCTCACCCGCCAGAGCGCTTTTCTCTATTTCCAGTTTTAGGAGTGGAAGTTGAACGTCGGGCCAGATGCCAATTCCAGGCTTTACCTTGAGCGCTTTCTGCTTGTGCTTGGCGGCCTTGCCCTGTTGACTGCCCTTGTGCTTGCGCCCCTGTCCTTTCTCTGGCTATACCAGAGCGGCGACAGCGGCGTGGAGCGCGCGGCCGAAGCCCAGGCCAGCGGAACATTCGCATTGTTCGGCTCCGGCATTTCCCAGGATTTTATCGAATACAAGCTAATGCTCTATAAAGCCATAAAGCCGGAAATAGTGGCAATCGGCTCCTCGCGCGTCATGCAGTTCCGCGGCGCCTGGTTCAGGGAAAGTTTTCTGAACATGGGCGGAGTTGCCGGCAATCTGGCTGTCCTGCGCTCCACAATTGACGCCATGCTCAAAATCTCCAGGCCAAAAGCGGTTATCCTGGGAATTGATTTCTGGTGGTTTCTGCCGCAATGGGAAAAAGACCCACATGAAACCGCCAGACTCGCTTCAGGCACTTACAATTACAGCTTCGCGAATCTGAAAAAGCCCTGGGAGTGGCTGCTTGAGGGCAAGATTTCCTTCAGGCAGCTCGGCGCGCCCATTCTGGGCATTTTTGGCAAGGGGTTCAGGGCCGACCGCTTTGGCATAATGGCGCAGCAGACTGACGATGGCTTTGGCCCGGATGGCTCCTGGTATTACACCGCTGAAATCACCGGAATGAAGCAGGCGCCTGATTACCAGTTCCAGGACACGCTCCGCAATATCGGCAATGGCTCACGCGCCTTTTATCACGCGGACAAGGGGCAGGCCGGCCCTGCCCAAAGCCATGTTGAAGCCTTTGCCGAGATCTGGTGCCGTTTGCGCAGCCGCGGCATCCAGACATTTGTCTTCATGCCTCCGCTTGCGGCCAGAACGCTTGCCGCAATGGGACAGGGCGATTATCCCCATCTCTACAGGCTCAGGGAAGCCTTTCTGGAATGCGGCATGGACGTTGCAGATTTAACCAATCCGGCGCTGCTGGGAAGTGATGACTGCGAGTTTGTTGACGGGTTCCATGGCGGCGAAATTCTCTACGCCCGCATCCTGCGGGCCCTGGCAGAACGTTGGCCGGCGTTGCTTGCCTATGTGAATATGGAAAAAATAGACGCCATTGTCCGCGACTGGCAAGGCCATGCCCTGGCCGCGGATGCGAGATTGACTAAAAGGCCTGAAATTGATTTTCTGGGGCTTGGCTGCCAGAAGCGTTCCAGGCTGGAAGGGAAACAATGAGATTCATCCACTTTATGCTGATCGTCGCCTTGTTGTTTACGGCATTTGGCCCTGATTGTCAGGCAGCGGCCAAAAAAAGGGCCGCAAAAGCGCAGCCAGCGCAAAAAGCCGAGTCTGCGCAGCCTCCGGCGCCCGAGCCGGAACCGCCGCAGCCTGCCTGGCCGGACACTCCCGCCGGCGAGGCCGGGCGCGCCTGGGCAAGCGGCGATTATGGCCGCGCCCGCGAAATCTGGGAGAAGCTGGCTGCAGGCGGCGATGCCCATGCCATGAACAATCTTGGCGTGCTGTATGATTCCGGCCTTGGCGTTGAGCCAGACCCGGGCCGCGCGATCCACTGGTTCGCGCAGGCCGCCAATGCCGGCAATCCTTCGGGCATGAGCAATTATGGCCGAATGCTGGAGCAGGGCCGCGGCGCGCCCGCCAATCCGGCCGAGGCAGCGCGCTGGTTTGATCAGGCTGCCAGAAAGGGCCAGGCCGAAGCGCAGTATAACCTTGGCCTGCTCTATGAAAATGGCAGGGGCGTGGACAGGGATCTGACTGCAGCCGCAGCCTGGTATAGCCGCGCTGCAAGCCAGAATCAAAGGGAGGCCCTGGCGAGGCTGGGACATTTTTACAGGATTGGCCGCGGCGTGAGCGAAAATCAGGAGCGGGCGGCTTTGCTGCTTTACGCGGCCGCAATGGAAGGCTCGGAATCTGCGATTGACGAGCTTGAGCAAATGGCAAAGGACAATCCCAAACGGGCTGACGCGATTCTCTTTGGCCAGAAGCTCAATGAATCCAGGCGCGATGAAATGCGCGCTGCCCTGAAAAAGGCTGGCGCCAGGACGAAACGCGAGGATAACCAGCACATTTGCGATATTTATGATTCTGCCACTGTAGTGCCCGGCTCAAGCGAAATGGCGATTTGCTACGGCCCGGACAGCCGGCTTGGATTTCTCAAGATTGATTATCCCGCGCCAGACAGCAGCCGCGCAGACACAATCTACAAGATGGTTGAAAGCCGCTTTGGCGAGCCTACCGCCGGGGAGGGCGGCGACTCGCGGCTCTGGAATCTGGGTCCGGTAATTGTCGCCACCAAATACGCGCCTGCGCACAGGCAAATGAGCCTCATGTACATGGCGCCAAGGGTTTATCATAAAACAAGGGGCAGCTAGGGCATTTTCAGTCAGGCAATGCCCTGGCTGCCCGGGAATGCCGCCCTGGCGCCACAGGCCAGGGTCTGGCAAATCCGGCAAAAAATCAGGCCGAAGCTTCGGGATTGGCAGGCTGCGCGGTTTTTCTGGCCTCATCAAGCACTTTCTGGAGCTTTTCCTGATCGACAGTGGACAGGGAGGTCTGGATGATCTGGCCGCCGGTGCCCTGCAATTCGGCCATGACCTTGTCCGTGATCTGGGAATCAACCAGCACAAACAGCGCGCTTGAGCCAGGCGTAAGCGAGCTGGCCAGCTTTTTCATGAAGTCGTCGTTAATGCCCACATCCGCGAGCGCGCCTGCCACGGCGCCAGTGCCGGCGCCCAGAACCAGGCCAAAAATGGGCATCATGAAAATCAGGCCAATCAGGGTGCCCCAGATCGCGCCGCTGATTGCGCCGCTCAGGGTAGTGTCGTACATTTGCAGCAGCTTGACCTTGCCGTCCGGTTTCTTGACAGCGATTACGGCGTCTTCCAGGCTTACCAGGTACTCTTTCTGCATTTTTATGAAATCCAGGCGCACCTGCTCGGCCTGGGTTTCGGTTGGATAGACTATCACGATCAGGTTGCTCATCATTCCTCCAGGGGTTGCGTGTCAAAATTTCCGGGCATGCCTGCGCTGGTTGCCCGCAAAATTGTTTTTAACCCAAAAGCCAGTTAAAAGGTAGAGGCAAATGGCCGGACGCAAGCCGGAAAAAAAGTTAAAAATTTTTTATTCTTGCCGCATTCTGGAACGATGGCGACTTAAATTGCCAGACAGAACAAAAACGTGTCCAGTTTAATTTTACCAGGGAGACTTATGTTAGCCCCTTCGTCTGAAGAAAAGTTTATCCGCGCCTGCACGGCGCGCTGGCTGCTTCGGCTCATTGATTCGGGCGTAACTTTCAGCGACTATTTTTTCGGTTGCGCAGGCTGGGTTATGGGCGGCATGCGGACCCTTGCCGAAACCATTCTCAGGGAGGTAAAGGCGCCTGGCGGCCGCGCCAGGGACTTGACTATGGCCCGCGCGGACCTCAAGCAGCTTGCAGACAGGCATTCGCGCATAGATGACGCACTGGAGGAGCTTTACCACCATGAATGCCTGCAGTCGCAGATCCGCGCCCTGCTGACAGGCCAGCTGGAGGCGGTTGCAAAAAGCTCCGGCAAGCTGACCGACCAGAAGCTCTACAAGCGACTGCACAGCCTTTTTGGCCTGGACAGCAGGGCGTGCGAAGTGTGCCTGTTCGCATTCGCGCTTGGCCAGTACAGCGCGCTTGAGTACCTCTTTGAGGATACGCTCGAGATTATGCGCCATTGCAACAGGACGCTGTTTGCCCGCGTTCTGGGCCTCAGCGGCGGCGCCCTGAGCGATATCCGCTATTCGCTGGAATCCATGGGAATTCTGGAGAGCGGCCGCAATTCCATCCGCCTTTCCGAAAGCGTGGAATACGCGCTGCTGGTGCCAGGCGCCAATACGTTGCGCACGCTTTTTTGCCGCCCCCTGGCTGAAACGGACGTGCGGATTGATGAATTCCACATTAGCGAGGAAGACAGGCGGCATGCGCTGGCCCTGATGAAGGCTGATTCTGACAGGCCTGTCCATATCCTGCTTTATGGCGCGCCTGGCTCCGGCAAAACCAGCTTCGCCTCGGCAATCGCCCGGGAAACCGGCTTGCGCGCATGGTCTGCGGAATGCGGCACAAAGGACAATACCCAGGATCGCCGCGCCTCGCTTGCGGCCTGCCTGAAAGTGGCCATGCAGACCCCGGGAGCCTTTGTGCTGGTGGATGAAGCCGAGCGTCTGCTGGATACAAGCGACGGCGATTTGCGCGAAGTTTCGGCCAAGGCCTGGATCAATGAGCTTCTGGAACGCAAGAATACCCGCATCGTCTGGATCACAAACCGGGTGGATCACCTTGATCCGGCAGTGCGCAGGCGCTTCAGCTACAGCATTCATTTCAGGAGTCTGGGCACGGCGGAGAGCCGCTCCATGTGGAATGCGGTAGCAAAGCGGACGGAGGCCGAAGCGGCGCTGCCCCAGGAAGCGAGGGACAGGTTTGCCCAGCTCTATCCCGTGCCGGTGGCCACAATGGAAATGGCCATCAGGCAGGCGCAGGCCCTGGCCGGCCCCGGGGAATTCACAAGCTGGGTGGAGCGCGTGCTCAAGGCCCAGACAACCCTCCAGAATGACGGCCTGCCGCAAAAGAAACGCTGCGAAGGCAAATTCGTCTTTGACTGCGACGCTGTCTGCGTATCCACGCCTGCGGGCGAGTTTCTGGACAGCGCGAAATGCCTGGCGGAAAAAATGGCGGCAACGCCCGAGCCTGGCCTGGGCACAATGCTCTTTTACGGCCCTCCAGGCACAGGCAAGACCGCGCTTGCCAGGCACACTGCGCGGAGCCTGGGCGTGGAGCTGATTGTCAGGCGGGCGAGCGACCTGATTGATCCTTTTGTGGGCATGACCGAGCGCAATATCGCCCAGGCGTTTGCGACTGCGGAGGCGGACAGGGCGCTATTGCTGATTGATGAGGCCGACAGCTTCATTTTTGGCCGCGAGGGCGCCCAGCATTCCTGGGAAACCACCATGGTCAATGAATTTCTGACCCAGCTGGAAGAGTACGCCGGCCTGTGCGTGTGCACTACCAATTTCCGGAATTATCTGGATCCGGCAGCAATGCGCCGCTTTACCATCAAGCTGGAATTTGCCTATGCCGGCCCGAGGCAGATTGAGCTTCTGTACAGGAAAATCCTGCAGCCGCTGGCTGGCAGCGAGCCTGATGAAGCCCTGCTGGCCAGGCTCTGCAGCCAGAAAAATCTCGCGCCTGGCGATTTCAAGGCAGTCAGGCAGAGGATGTGGATCCGGAAAGACGTGACTCACGCCATGCTGGCAGAGGAGCTTTTGCGGGAAACAAAACTGAAGCTGGAAGCGAAAAACGTGGGCTTTTAGAGTATTTCGCCTTGAAATGATACCTTCACTTCAAATCCGGGGGGCGGACCCATGGGCCTGAAATGGGATGACGCAAAGCCTGCTGAAAAACTGCTTGCATTGTACACTACCCTGCTCACGAGCAGGCAGGGGCACAGCCTAACGGAGCTCGCCAGGTTGCTGGGCTGCTCCAAACAGACTGTGGAACGCCTGATTGACCAGATCGAGAGTTCCTGTTTTGGCAAGATTGCCACTGAAAAAGTCGGCAAGGAATCCTTCTACATGCTGAAACGTCCAAAAGACATTCCGCGTGTCTGCCTGGATTCCAGGGGCCTGAGCCATCTTGCGCTCTGTCGCGAATTTTCCCAAAGGCTCCTGCCTGCCGGAATGCAGAAGCGCATGGAGCGCAGCCTCATGCAGGCTTTCACCTATCAGGAGGGGGATGGCAAGGCGCCAAGCGGCATTGGCGAGCAGCTTAACAAGGGCTACATAGATTACGGGCCTTTTGAGAGCATTTTCGAGAATCTCGTAGCTGCGATAGCTGATGCGAAAGTCTGTCTGGTCACCTATCGCGCAAGGCGAAATGGAGCCGAAAAGACCTGGGCATTTGCGCCAAAGCGCCTGCTTGCCTATCATGAGTGCATTTACGCGCTGGGCTGGGCTGTAACTGCCGAAGGGACTGTGAAAGCCCTGTTTGGGGAGCCGCTGCTTCTGCCCCTGCACCGCTTTGTCGATTGCCAGCCAACAGGGCGAAGCTCCAAAAGGCTGGCCGAGCCAAAGCCGGCTTCAGCGCTTGGCGTGATGGCTGGCAAGCCGTTTGAGGTAACAGTCCGGTTCAGCGCGGCTTCGGCCACATATGCGGCTGAAAGGCAGTGGAGCGAGCGCCAGGAGGTGACGCCGCTTGAGGACGGCGGCATCAGGCTGACTTTCACAGCCACAAGCGAGGCGGAATGCATTGCCTGGGCGCTCAGCTTTGCTGATACTGCCAGGGTGCTCGGCCCTGACTGGCTGGTGGAAAAAATTCGCGCCAAAATAGCCGCAATGGCGGAACTGTACAACTGATTTGAGCGTCATGCGCCGCTGTATCAGGCCTGGGCGGCGCATGAGCGGCTTTTACCCATTCACCAGCTGCACTACCAGCAGGCGGCCGCCGTTTTCAGCTGAAAGCAGGATTTTCTTCCCGTCTTCCAGGCTTACGGCCTCGCCAGGCTCAATCTTTTTATCCTCGCTCTTGTCGTACATTTGCGGCAGGCTGCGGTTGATCAATATCCAGCGGCCGTTGTGAAAATGGAAATCGCCAGCCGGCTTCCTGTGCTCCGGCCCGGTTTTTTCATTGGGGGAGATCATGCGGCTCACATGCCACATATAAAGGGACTGCTTGTCATAGACCATCAGGCGATGGTTTTCCGGCTTGAATTTGCCTGCGGTTGGCGACCAGTAGAGGTTCAGCACAGGCAGCTGGCGCGTGTAGGGCGTGCCGCAAAACGGGCATTTTGGCTTCAGCTTGTTATCAAAGACAAACCATTTTTCAGCGCAGGCCGGATTTTGGCAGGGCTGAATCAGGTCAATGGTCTTTACCAGCGCGGTTTCCCAGTCCGCTGCCGCAGGGCGGCTGGCTGGACTGTGCAGTCCCTCAATGAAGGCGCGCTCAAACAATTCCGAAAGATAGGGGCCGCAGAGCGTGTAGGGCAGCTGGTCCACATCCGCCTGCGGCCTGTCCTCAGCTTCCAGCTGCTCGGCTTTCGGCCTGTTGCGCCTGTCCCTGCCGTTCTCAATGAAGAGCGCTCGCGAGCCCATGGAGAGCTCCTCATCAATGGCCGGATCAAGATCATGCACCAGCGGGCCGCGCAGCGGGTGCCTGTAAAGCAGGTACATATAGATCAGCACTGCCAGGGCGTGCCTGTCCGTAGCGATGGAGGGCAATTTCTTGCCAGGATCGCCAAGCGGCAGCCTGGCAGTGGCTATCACTTCCGGCGCTATGAAATCCGGCGTGCCGACCACATCCGGCGGGTATTTGCCAGGCACAACCAGGCCGTCAATGTCGATTATGCAGGCGCGTCCCTTTTTCGGATCAATCAGCACATTCTTGTAGGAAAGGTCGGAATGGGCCAGGCCGGCCGCATGGAGCCTGCGCGTGGCGCGCGCCAGGTTGAGGCAGACCTGCAGGTACTTCAGCCAGTCGCCTTTCTGGTCCGCTTCCAGATGCTTGTTGCGCAATCTGGCAGAGGCGAACCACTTGCCCTCTTTTTCCCTGCCCCTGAACCTGCCGCTGTCAAAAAAGAAATCCGGATCATAAACCGGGCACACCAGCCCTGGCCTGCCATCCCATTCCACCAGGCGCTCCGGCCAGCAGAACAGCTTTTTCCAGTATTCGCCGCCAGGCTGGCCGAAAATTGTTTCGCGATAAACGCCAGTTATGTTTTCCAGCCTGTCGCGGGCGCTGCTGTCAAGCGGCTTGCGGAAGAAAGCGGCCACATAATCGCGGTCGGGGCTGAAGTAAACATCCTTCATCGCGCCAGAGCCAATCACTTCCGGCACAAACTCGACTTTCGCGCCATCGGCTGCCACCAGCCGGACAGTCTTTTTTCCAGTCGCTGACATGGCTACTGCTCCGCCGCCAGCATGGCGATTGTGCGGTCGTCATGATTGCCGCGCGACCAGAAATTCAGCCAGTCCAGCAGCGCAGGCTCCGGCTCCGGGCCCATTGCCGCGCAGGCCAGCTCTTCCCACAGCTCCTGCCACCTCGCGCTGTCATTCAGGCCTTCCCCGGTCTGGAACCAGGCGTCGGAAACGCCGTCAGTCATAAGCAGCAGGCCTTCAAGCCGTGCCACAAAATCAATGCGCAGGCGGCGCATCAGTTCGTGCGAGGAGTCGAAAATCTCGTTCATGGTGACAAAGCGCGTCTGGCCGCCGTATTCGCCCTCGTCCGGCTGGGCCAGCAATTCCCATTTGCCGCCGGCCTTCAGGCCCATTGCGCCATCGCCGATCTGAAAGGACAGCACTGCCCAGCCAGCCGGAAACTTCCTGGCCAGACAGAGCAGCAACGTGGCCGCATAGGCGCGCGATTCCCTGCCCCTGGCCTCGGCTTCCTGGCGGATGGCCTTGTGGGCCGCAAAAGCGGCAGCTGGCAGCACATGGTAGGCCAGCTTGCTTGCCGCGGCTTTCCATGTGGCCGGAGCCTGAAGGCAGTCAAGCTCCTGGAAAATGCGCTCAAGCTCGCAGTTTTCCGGCAGGTTTTTCTTGCATTCGGCCACGCTGGCCTCGCAGGCCAGCTCTGCTCCCTTGCGCGAAAATTCCGCGGAGCCGGCGCCATCGGACACAGCCAGCA
Organism: Desulfovibrio sp.; assembly: GCA_014804915.1. GTDB lineage: Bacteria > Desulfobacterota > Desulfovibrionia > Desulfovibrionales > Desulfovibrionaceae > Desulfovibrio. Next base: position 20,275 of record JAAUYW010000038.1, read on the forward strand.
TCTTCCAGCCATTATGGCGGGCCAGAAGAAAGGCGTCGTCCCTTGGCTTGCCCTCATGCGCGTGGGAGCGGCCGCGCCTGCTCGCGCCCCAGCTCATTGAGCCGGCGCAGGCCAGCCGCGCGAAAGCCAGATCTGGCCGGCCGTATTCCATGGCCTGATCCGAGGGTATGTCCTCCCAGAGTTCCCTGGGATCCGGATTGACCAGCAGGCTGAAGCTTTTTTCCATGAGCGCGCCCTTGCACAGCCAGCCCTCGCAGACATAGAACATCCGCAAGGTGTGCTTGCCCGGGCGCACAGGTATGCCGCTAATTGTCCAGGCGCAGGGATCAGCCGGATCAGCCTCCTCGGCAAGGCCCAGCTCTTCGAGGTTAAAAAACTTGTGCCTGAGCACCTGTCCTGGCAGCCGGAAGGAGATTTTATAGGGCTCGCCTTTTCTGGCATTCACAAATGGGCTCGGCCACGCGTCCAGGCTGGTTTTCATTGCCATGCGCTCGGCCAGGTAGCTTTGCCGGAAGCGCTCGAAATCCTCATTGCAGGCGCGCCTTTGCCAGCGCAGATAGGCTTCCCACAGCTTCTGGTCAGGCTTGAGCCCGGTCCTGCTGAAGAAACGGCGGAACGCGGGCTGGCGCTCGGCCGCAAAAGTCCTGTTTTTTTCGTGATACTGGCTTTCGCGCATTTTAGCCCCTGCTCCTGTCCGCAGCCATTGAATCCACTTCCTGCAGCCTGCCAAATTCTTCGCCGCACCACGGGCAGGCTGTCGCTTCGCTCTCCGGATAGCAGGAGAGATTGCCGCAGGAGCATTTGGCTACGCCTTCTGTCTGGCCGCAGACCGGACAATCCGGCATCATGTCGGCATCGCCAAGATCAAGGCTGCCTGCCTTGCCATCGCCGCCAAGGTGCCTGTAGCTGTCTTCATCAACTGGCCAGGCGCCTGCAAGCAGCCAGTCATTGTTCTGGCCCCGGGCGTATTTGGCAAGCCAGAACTGGCCGCTCCTGCTGCATTTGAGTGGCAGAATGGCGAAATTTTCGTCAATCGCGCCGCCTGGCCCGGCTTTTTCAAGATTGATGCAATGATCAGTCAGGCGCGGGCCGGCCTGGCCCTGGTCGCATACTGCCGCGCTTGAGGCTTTCATTGACGCGCTCACCCAGCGAAAGAATTCCAGGAACGATTCAGCTGAAAGATCGGTCAGCGTCAGGACGTCGTCCGTCAGCTGGCGCAATAGGGCCACATCAGCGTTTTTGCCAAAGGTTACGGCGATCATGTTTGCGTTTTTGCGATAGTTGTCGCGCCATTTTTTCACAGCCGCATCAGGGTTGTCTGTTGGCGCGCCATCCGTGAACAGGAAAACAATCGGCCGCCAGTCGCCTTTCTGGCTGGCAGTCGCCTTGCGCACTTCGCTGTCAATGCGCGCCATAAGCAAATTCAGGCCCTCGCCAAGGCTGGTGCCGCTGCCTATGGGCAGCCGCGGCGGCTCAAACAGGCAGATGTCCGTCAGAGGCGCGAGCTCGACGGCCTTGCCGGCGAAGCCGAGCGCAGAGACAAATACGGTTTCCAGGGCGTAGGGGTCGGAGCGCAATTCCTCCACCATGCTGGCAATGCCCTTTTCCACTGCCTGAATCGGCTCGCCGACCATTGAATCCGAAATATCCATCAGAAAATAGACTGGCAATCTGCGCATGGCAATCCTTCAGGCAGTTAGCAAATTATCGCCACTTCTTCTGGCGGAGGCGGCAGGGGCAGATCCTCTGTCGCGCCCACGCTGCGGTTGCCTGTGGCAATTGAGGCGGAAATCCACTGGAAGAATTTCCGGAAATCGGACTCGTCCATTGTCTGCAGGGCGTAAACCTGGTCAGCCAGCAGCTTCAGCGGCTCCACTTTCGCTTTCATGCCTGCAGCGCATGGCGCGATAAGGGCGAAGTTTCGTTTTTTGACCTGCTCGGCCATCTGGGCATACAGCAATGAATCGGACGGCTTGCCATCAGTCATCAGAAACAGGAGCGGCTTCCAGTCGCCTTTCTGGCCTGGCGAGCCCTTGCGCACGTATTTGTCCACCTGCTCGCAAAGCAGCGCCAGGGCCTGGCCTGTGTGGGTCGGGCCGGAATCAGGCACGCTGATTTCAGGCAGCTGAAATTCATCCAGCGGCGTCAAGGGCACAAGCACGCGCGCCTCGCGATCAAACGTGATCAGGCACAGGCTTGCGGATTCCAGGGCGAAAGGATCGCGCCGCAAGCCGGCGAGCATGGTTTCCAGGCCAACCTTGACAGACTCGATTGGCTCGCCTTTCATGGAGCCGGAAGTATCCAGCAGCAGGAACACGGGCAGCCGCCTCATCAATCACCTCCCCGTTGGCCTGCCGGCTTGCAAAGCCTTGCGCTAAACCGGACTCGCGCTTTCCTAGACAAAGCTGATTTCCTCCGGCGGCGGGGGCAGTTCGTCGCGCGCGGACACGTCCTGGCCGCCATCCACCTTCTGGCTGCCAGCGCTTACGGAAGCGGACACCCACTTGAAAAAGGCCCTGATCGCGTCGGAATCCATGCTGTCCAGCCGCGCCACATCGTCCGTAATCAGCTTGAGAACCGGCACATTGGCCTTTTCGCCGGCAGCGCAGGCCACCACCATGCCGAACTGGCGGCTTTTCAGCGCCTCTATGCCGGCGTCTATCCTGTCTGTCGGCGCGCCGTCAGTCATTATGAATACCAGCGGCTTCCAGTCCCCCTTTTTTTCCGGAGTGGTTTTGGTCACTTCCTCATCAACGCGCCCGGCCAGCAGCTCCAGGGCCGCGCCAAGGCTGGTCTGGCCGCGGGCCTCAAGAGCCGGCATCTGGAAAGAAGTGATATCCGTAAGCGGGCTGATCTGCCTGGCCTCGTTTGCAAAGGTAATTACGCTCAAATGGGCAGTTTCCAGAGCGTAGGGATCCTGCTGCAAGGTGGCCACAAGGGTTTCCAGGCCGTTTTTCACGGCTTCCATTGGCTCGCCATACATGGAGCCGGAAGTGTCAAGCAGCAGGTAAACAGGGAGTTTGCGCATGGCCAATCCTCATCTGGCGTAGCTGGTTTCAATGCGGCGCATGGTTTCACAAAGATTGGCGTCCTCCGTGGCATCGCCGATAGCCGCGAAGCGCCATTTGCCATCCCGCCTGTAGAGCTTGCCCATTATCAGCGCGCGCTTGCCGGCAAAGGCCGGCGTGGCCGCGACGTCATAGCCGGCGAAAATCTCCTTCACGGCGTCGGGCGTGCCCTCGTACATCCGGATCGAGGCATAGGGGATTTGCGAAAAGTCTTCCTGGCCGACATTGTTGAGAAAAAAGAAAATCTGCTCAATGGCCGGATCAACGGCGTCGAGGTTGACAGTAATTATCTCGTTGTCCAGGCCGTCGTCGCCGCCCTGGTCGCCCTTGCGGTCATCGCCTGAATGACGCAGGGCGCCATCGGCAGTGCCGAGCTTGCCAGGCGCAAAGCCCTGTGAAGCCAGAAAATCCTTTCTGTATTCGGGGGAGTAGATATAATCGCGGATCTTGCCGGAAGCATCCAGGGCAACGCAGCTCAGGTCGAGATCAACATCCTGGCTGACCTGCCTGTTCAGAAGCCCCAGAAGCCCCTTTCTGGCATGGGTAATGGCGCCCCAGTTACAGCCCACGCAGAATTGCCTGAGCGCGCCGTCTTCCTTTTCCAGATTGATTCTCTGGCCTTTTTCCAGTCTGATTGCCATGTCCAGCCTCGCTTCAGCCTACGTATTTGTCCACCAGAAACTGGAGGCCGCCGCGGTTGCCAATGCCCATGGCGTCAAATTTCCAGACTCCGTTCTTGCGGTAAATGCGGCCAAATTCAACGCCGGTTTCAACAGAGAAGTCCTCCTCAAGATCGTATTTGGCTATTTCCTCGCCGGTCAGGGCATTGTAAATGCGAATGTAGGCATTGCGAACCTGGCCGAAATTCTGGCGGCGCTCCTCTGCCTTGTGGATTGTGGCTGTGAAAATGATCTCCTGGATGCGCGGATCCAGTTTTGTCAGGTCAACCAGGATGGTTTCTGCATCCTCGCCTTCGCCGCTGCCGGCTCCGGTCAGGTCATCGCCGGAAGAGGAGACCGCGCCGTCCGGAGACTGGAGGTTGTTGTAGAATACGAAAAACTCGTCCTGCGGCAGTTTGTGGTTTTCGCCCAGCATAAACGCCGAGGCGTCAAGATCAAAGTCCGCCTGGCCGGCCGCGCTGGGATTCCAGCCCAGGCCAACGCCCACCTTTTCAAGGCCCAGCTCGATTTTCTGGCCCTTTTGCAAATTAATCATCGCCTTTCTCCTTGCCGGCAAACAGCCGCGCGATTTCGCCGAGCCACAGCACTGGCGAGGTTACAAGGATTATCCAGATCCAGTCCGAAACGCTCAGCGGCACGACATTGAAAAACTGGCCGCCAAAAGTTACTATAAGCACCTGGCCAAAGAAAATCAGGGCCACAATCAGCAAAAAGCCGCCGGCGCCAGCGAAATGCAGGGCCGAGCTGCGCGTGCCGTAGGCCTTGGCATTAAACAGGTTCCAGAACTGGAGCATGACAAAGATGGTGAAGAACATGCTGCATTCGTAGGGGGAGAGGCCGGCGCTGGCCTTGGGAGCCGCGCTCAGCATCTGGGTCATGGAAGTGACGTTGTAGTGCTCCAGATACCAGACGAGGCCAATCAGCAGCAGGAAGAACAGGCCGCCGACGCCGATGATGCGCTTGCGCATTGGCGGCGAAATGATGAAAGCCTCCCTGTCCCTGGGCGGGCTCTGCATTACCTCTTCCCTGGGCGGCAGGGAGGCGAGCGCCATTGCCGCAAAGGTGTCCATGATCAGGTTTACCCACAGCATTTGCGTAACAGTCAGCGGGGACTGCACGCCCATGAAAGCGCCAACCAGCACAGTGAAGCAGGCGGCCACATTCACTGTCATCTGGAACAGGATAAAGCGCTGGATGTTCTGGTAGAGGGAGCGGCCCCACATTACGGCGCGGCCAATGCTGGCAAAGGAGTTGTCCAGGATGGTGATGTCGCTGGCCTCTTTTGCCACGGAGGTGCCATCGCCCATCGAGAGGCCGACATGGGCTGCTTTGAGCGCTGGCGCGTCGTTTGTGCCATCGCCGGTAACAGCCACAATCTGCTTTTTGCGCTGCAGCGAGCGCACCAGCTTTTCCTTGTCCAGCGGCCTGGCGCGGGCGATGATTTTCAGGTCGTTGACGCGGCTGTCCAGCTCCTCTTCGGAAAGCGCGGCCAGCTCCGGGCCAGTGATGATGTTCCTGTCGCCGTCCTTGTCAGTCCAGAGATGGATCTGGCGGCCAATCTCGCGCGCTGTGCCCGGGGTGTCGCCAGTAACTATCTTCACCTGGATGCCGGCAGTCATGCACTGGTCAATGGCTGCTGGCACGTCCGGGCGCACAGGATCCGAAATTGACACAATCGCCAGAAATTCCAGGTCCTTGGCTGTCAGCTCGCCATCGACAATGCCATTTTCGCCAGGCTTTAGCTTCTGGCAGGCAAAACCGAGGGTGCGCATGGCCTGGGACTGCCATTTGGCCAGTCTGGCGCTGATGTCCGCGTCAGTCAGCCCGGGCGCCAGGGTCGCGCAGAGCTTGCGCACTATCTCCGGCGCGCCCTTGACGTAAACCCAGCGGCTGCCATCCGGCAATTCGGCCTGCGCGGCCATGTACTTGCGCTGCGTGGAAAAGGGCACTTCCGCCTCTATTTTTGCGGACTGGCGCACCGAGGCGTAATCCACATTCTGGCTGTCAAGCCAGAGCAGCAACGCGCCTTCAGTGGGATTGCCCAGGGCCTCGGCGCCGCCAGATTTTTTGCGGTTGAGCTGGGCGGTTGAATTGAGCGCGATGCCGGCGCGCAGCTGCTCGCCGGAATTTTTGTCAGGAGCGTAAAACTCGTTGACTGACATCTGGTTGCAGGTGAGCGTGCCTGTCTTGTCCGTGCAGATGACAGTCGTGGCGCCCATTGTTTCGCAGGCGTGCATTTTGCGGACAAGGTTGTTGGTTTGCAGCATTCTGCGCATGCTGTAGGCCAGGCTCAGGGTAACGGCCATTGGCAGGCCTTCCGGCACGGCCACGACCACGAGCGTGATGGCGATCATGATGCTCTGGAGGAGATAGGCGAGCACTTCCACGATTTCAGTTGACTGGCCAGTCCAGAAATAGATGAGCAGGCGCCCGGCTATGATCAGCCCGGCAAAGATATAGCTGGCTTTGGTGATCAGGTCGCCCAGGCCTTCCAGCTGCTCGTTCAGCGGGGTTTTCACGCTGTCGTCAATTTGCGCAGCCTTGAATACCTTGCCGTTTTCGGTGGCGTCGCCAACGCTGAAAACCCGGGCCAGGCCGTGGCCCTCCATGACGCGCGTGCCGCGCAGCACGTGGTTTGTGGGAAAGGTCGCCTCGGGATCGGCGTCTTCGGGATTCGCGCTTTTGCGGCACAGGGGCTCGCCTGTCAGCGTGGATTCGTCAAGAGTGAGCGCCATTGCCTCCAGCAATTCCGCGTCAGCAGGCACCTCGTTGCCCTGGGAGAGAACGATGAGATCCCCGACCACGACATCCCTGCGCGGAATGGTCTGCGGGTTGCCGTTGCGGATAACCATGACCGGCTCGTCGTCATTGACCTGGTTGAGCAGTGAGAATTCGCGGTTCGCCTTGAACTCGAAAATGAAAGCGAGGCCGGTTGCCAGCAGAATGGCGAGGAAAATGCCGCAAGGTTCGAAAAACACATCGGCTGTCTTGTGCAGGCCGTAATATTCATAAAACGAAATCAGCAATGAAAATGCGCCTGCAACCAGGAGAATGATGATCAGCGGATCGGAAAACTTTTCCAGATACTGCTTCCAGAGCGGCTCCCTGGGCGGCGGAGTGATCAGGTTTGCGCCGTGCTGCTGGCGGCTTTCCTCTACCTGGCTATCCGTAAGACCGGCGCGTGTGGAATCCATAGGTGTCTGACCCTCCAAATAGGCAAAGATTTTTCCATTTCCCGTTAATACATTCACGTTTGCCGCACGTCAATGGCGGCAGGAAGAACAAAAAAGCCGCCGCAAGCGAACCTGCGGCGGCATGGCTTTCAAATCCGGTCTATTTGGGTATTATGCCGTTGGACCGTTGGCCGGCAATTCAACCAGGAGATTATCTGTTACATACAGGTATTCCCATGTCCCATCATCGGCATGCAGAACCGCATCGACTGGCGTTCCTGACCCATCGTTAGTCCACTGATTAATGGTGAAGCCGCCTTGTCCTGGCGTTTCGGCCGACTCCATGAAGCCAAAGCTGACCAGGGCTGCTTCAGCCTGCGACTGATCGATCGCTGTAAAGCCATTCAGAGCCTTGATCAGATCATGTTGGCTATCCCAGTTCACAAGTTTCAAGAGAACGTTTCCGCCGGTCGCCGTGCCGAGCGTCAGGACATCGGCAACATCATCAGAGCCAAAATCAACTGTCAGCTCGGAGTATTTTGCGTCAGCAGCCGGAGTGGAAACAATCTCGGTCAGGGTCAGGTTGTCCGCGCCTGCGCCAAGATCAAATTTTGAGCCTTTAGCAACGCCGAGGCTATTGACAAGCACGTTGTCAGCCATCTCGCCTTTGCTTGCATAGCTGATTGTGCCCTCCGCATTCAGAATAATGTTTGCGGTTTCCGCGCCGCCAACAGTGACGTCAATGTCGTTGCCATGCAGCTCGCCTTTCTGCTCAGTGGACATGTAAGGGTAGCCGATCCCAATAATGGAGGCCTTGCCGCCGCCGTCCACGGTGAGCGTGATATCCCCTCCGGCCTCCATGCCTTCGCTCATGTTCAGGCCAGTGCATTTGGCAGCATTGCCTGTGATTGTGGCTGTGATATCGCCGCCGCTCGTCACCTTGTCCAGATGGAGGGCTGCCACATCGGAGACATTCACCTCAATGGAATCCGTCCCATCTCCGCCCACAGGGCCAAGATGAACGCTCATGTTGCCCTTGACGTCAAGCTGGGTGACCTTGGACAGGTCGAGATTCTCGTTGTTCGCGAAATAGAGGTGGTCTGTCGTATCGCCTATTGACGCGAGGTTGAGCGTGAGCGTTTCCACATTGGCGAGATTTGAGCCTTCAGTAAGCTGGATGCCGCCTTTCAGGTCAAACTCGGCCTCAGTGGCATTGCTGTCCACCTTGAGCAAGCCCCAGTTCTTCATGTCATCTGTCTTGTTGCCGCCCGAGCCGCCCAGACCTTCCGTGCCTGTGGCCGAAATGGTTACTTTGGCCGGATCGCCGCTCCAGGCGAGTGAAGTTGCCTCTGTTGTTGAGAGCTGGTCAATGCTCACGTTTTCCGCATCCTCGCCCAGATCGCTTACGCTGATCGGCCCGTTGGCGACAGTGTTGTCCTTGCTGCCATTGACTATCTCGTAGCTGGTTGCGTCGCTAATGCCGTTTGCGCTGAAGCTCATTGCCCCGGCTGCGTCCGCGGTAAGCTTGATGTTCTCAACCCCGCTCACAGAGCCCTCGCCAAAGCCGTCCCAGTTTTCGGACATTCCGACTGCGAGCGTATCTTCGGCGTCCGTGCCGACGTATGTGGTGTCCGCATCAAGCTGCGGCGTGTCGCTGCCGCCGACATAGGCCTCGTATGTGCCATTTACTGTAACATCGCCTGGCTCTTCAGCTGCGCCCTCGCTTGTGATTTGCAGGAGCGTGTTGCCAAAGGCCACATACTCGTAGCCGTCATAGGTTATGGAAACAGCCTCGGCCTCTGCGCCAGCCGCGTCCTTGTACTGGAAGCCTGCCGGATTGATCGTGATTTCTGACGCGTCCGCGGAAATGCCGTATGTTTCGAGCAGCGTCTGCGCGGCTGCCGCATCCGCGATCTCAGCCGGATTCGCAGCGCCAGTCAGCACGGTCGAGTCGCCTTCGCGGTAATTTGAAACCTTGAGCAGCACCTTTGCCTCAGCCGGATCTACAGCTCCAAGCTCAAGCGTATCGGCAGCCTCGTCAGCGCCAAGATCAACGCTGACTTCGGAAACCTTGTCCGCCGCGGCAGTCATTGCAGCCAGCGAAACAGTGTCAGCGCCAGCGCCGGTTGAAATTGTCGAGCCGTCAGCCTCCATGCCGCTTATCGTGACTGTATCTTCCGTTTCAGCGTCGCTTTTATAGCTGACTGCGCCTGTTGCATCTATGTTCGCGCTTGCGCTTGCGCCGCCGCTGACAGTTACATTCACCTCATTGCCAGTGAGGCTTTCTGCCTCAAATGTGCCTGTATCCGAGAGAGTGGAGACGATATCCATATTGCCGGCGCCAGTGTCCACACTGCCAAGGCTGACGCTGTCCGCAGGAGCGGCTTCGGTTCCGGCTGTAACTGTGGCATTGTCGTCGCCTGTCTTTACGCTCTCCACAGTAACTTCGCTTCCGGCAAGCGTCGCCTCGACCGCGCCGCTGTCTTCGGCGCCAATCTGGCCTATTTCCACCTTGCCGCCCTCAACCGTCGCAGTAACAGCTTCGCCCTCTGGCGCCGCGACCGTGGTAATGCTGACATCCTGATCCGGAGCGGAAACTGTCGCGGCCTGGCCATTGGTGCTCAGCTCGGCAATTTCAACTCCGCCGGAGCCTTCCGCGGTTATTGTAATATCTTCGCTGTTTTCGCCGCCGACAGAGCCGAGCTGGACAGGCCCCTCGTCAGAGCTGACTGTAACTGCCGTAGCCTTGGGCAGATTTACTTCGGCTGCGTTGATTCCGCCGCCTGTAGTTGCCAGGTTGACGGTTTCCGCGCTGTCCAGAGCGGAATCGCCGCCAAGCTGGACGTCGCCCTTTGCAGTAACGCTCGCTTCTGTGGCTCCGGCAGCCTTGACTGTGAGGAGGCCTGCGTCTTCGGCAGCGTCAGTTATGGTTACATTTGCTGTTTTGGCGTCTTCGGCCCAAGTCAATGTGGTGTCGTTGGCTGTGGAGAGCTGGCTGATGGTCACGTTTTCAGCTGTTGCCGGCAGATCGGAAACGCTGATCGCGCTGTTGCCCTTGTTGGTGAGCTTGATGTCAGTGGCAGGGGTTATGCCGCTGGCTGAAAATGTGTAGTTTTCGCCGTCCGCGCCGGCTTCAAGATCTACAGTCTGGATGTTTTCGGCCTTGCCGTCCCCTGTAAATCCATCCCAGTTGTCGTTCAGTGTCAGGTCAAGAGTGTTGTTGCCCTGGCCAGCGCCGCCGTCAATCTGGTCAGTGTCCTTGAGCTGGTCGTCGCCGTCGCCGCCTACGGAGCCTTTGAATGTCGTGTCTGTATCTGCGTTGCCCTGGTACTTGCCATCTTCATTGCCGCCAAGG
>JAAUYW010000039.1 GCA_014804915.1 Desulfovibrio sp.
AGATTCAGGAGGCAAAGAAAAGGCGATTAATGCCTGGAACGACATGCCGCGTGCCCTAAAATGGCAACGAACCCCGCCAACGAAAGCGGGGTTTTATTTTTACCGCAATTTCTTTGGCTGCATCCAGGTAGTAAATGTTTTTGTGGGCATGTTGCCTAATTGCGAGCGTGAAGGCGAATGGGCTGGTCCGATTCCTGTGCCTGGAAAATGAGATAAATCTGTGGCCGAATTTGCTGCTCATTTTTTACGGAAAATGGGCAGCCTTTTTTTAATCTCCACCTCATAACAACCCGTAATCTTGCATGGAAATTATTATGGATAGCATAGAGCTTTTAACTGCAAATGAGATGTGCGAGAGAATGAAAATCAGTTTTGACACCTTTCGCAAGACCTGGAAGCGGTGGAGACATGAGCGCATTGGGACAGGCCATACTTTGAAGTCCATGCGTTTCTATTGGCAAAGTGGCCCGATTTTGGCGGAGGCGGAGAATGGCGATAGCAAAGTATCAGACAAAAAACGGGACCCGCTGGCGAGCGGAAATATACGACAACGGCGAGCGAGTAAAAAGCAGAGCCGGGTTTACGAGTCGGCGGGAAGCCCTGGCATGGGAGGAAGAACAGCGGACATCGAAGCCGCAGCCAAAAGATTTGGCTTTGCGTGATATTTGCACACTTCATTTGCTTTATTGTGAAAACCGCTTGAAGCCCAATACACTATCTTACAAAAAAACCGCCTACCGCAGATTTATTGAGCATTGTGGCCCAGATGTAGTTTTCAGCCAGCTTGAAAAATCTTCGGTGGATGCTTTTGTGGAAACCGTAGCCAAAATGATCAGCAAGAAAACGGCCAATAAATATAAGACTGAACTTTCCTCACTATGGACATGGGCTTGCAAGGAAGGGTACGCGGTTGGCAATCCTCCACAGCAAATTGACCCCTACGCCGTAAGAAAAGCTGTAAAATATGTGCCTCCAGCCGCAGATGTAAAAAAGTTGCTCATGGTTGCTAAGCCTGGCTTTGAGAGCGATTTTATTACCTGTATTTTGCAGACGGCAGCCCGAATATCTGAAATACGCAATCTGGCATGGGAGGATGTTGATTTGGAACGCAAAATAATCACATTATGGACTTCCAAGAGGCGTGGTGGAAATATGGAGAGCAGAAAAATTGCCATGTCAACCGCATTACACGAAGTTTTGAGTCGTCTGGATGGTTTGCGCAAAGCTGGAGAAAAATATGTTTTCAACGATCCAACAACTGGGACAGCCTACACGCGCACCTGCAACCGTATAAAATATCTCATGCGTGATTTATGCAAGCGAGCGGGCATCGCGCATTTTGGAGCGCATAGCCTGCGACATTTTATGGCTACGAATTTCCATGATCCTTATAGCGCACAGAAAGTGCTGGGGCATCAAAATTTGCGGACAACAGAAATTTATCTGCATGATCTGGATGTGGACAGGAACGCTGCAAGCCTCTTTGACAATATCACGCATGGTCTCACGCATGAGACTGAAAGCGGCGCACCACAGCAATCGGAATGTGAAAAAAATTCGGAAAAAGTGAAGGTGCGGAGGAATAAAAGTTCCACGCAAAATATGCGTGAATTAAGTTCCACGCATGAAATCACGCATGAAATCACGCATGGTGAAAGTTCCACGCATGAAAAAAGGGCTACGGACTTGCCGTAACCCCACGAGATATCTGGCGGAGAAGGGGAGATTCGAACTCCCGGTGGTGTTACCCACACACGATTTCCAATCGTGCTCCTTAGGCCAGCTCGGACACCTCTCCGTAAAAAGTCCTGTTATCATAAGCCAGCCTGCATAACAAGTTAAAAAACGGCGTGGTATCGAGGCGACAATCTGCGCAGGAGCCGCAAGCAGACTCCTGACAGGGCCAGAGAGCACACGTGGCAGGCGCCCCAGTCATTTTCTTGACATGATTGTATTCATGCTACGCCACCGCCTGCACTGGCAGATTCTGCCGTGATTCAGGGTTCACCTTTCCGCTTTCTGACAATTTTACTGTGATTCAGGTGAGGATTTGCCTGTAAAGGTGCATCATTCCGGAGGTAAAATTTTCCTTTTGAGCGACAGTGTTTTTTGTAATTATAGGTAATTACTTGTTTTTTATGAGCTGGCATGACAGTTGCAATTATTTTTGCAACTTACTGAAATTGGCATAGTAAATCCACGGAGGGAATATACATGTCTATGGTAATCAATCACAATATGATGGCTTCCAATGTCGCGAACAACCTCAACGCGCATTATGGAAGACTGGCGACTTCTACAGAGCGTTTGAGCTCCGGCCTGCGTGTGAACAGCTCTGCTGACGACGCGGCCGGCCTTGCAATCCGCGAATTGATGCGGTCGGACATTGCTGCGCTCAACCAGGGCGTGCGCAATGCCAATGACGCAATCTCGCTGATTCAGACAGCCGATGGCGCACTGGGCGTCATTGATGAGAAGCTCATCCGCATGAAGGAGCTCGCAGAGCAGGCTGCTACCGGCACATACGACTCCACGCAGCGCCTGATGATCGAATCCGAGTACCAGCAAATGGCTTCGGAAATCACCCGTATTGCCAATGCCACGGACTTCAACAACATGAAGTTGCTGGATGGGTCCCTGTCCTCTGACACTCATAATGGCAGCGGCCTCGAATCAACTGGCAAAATGAAGATTCATTTTGGCACTGCAAACGATTCTGCGGAGGACTATTACTACATCCAGATCGGTAATTGCACCGCTTCCGCGCTTGGCGTGGGCAATCAGGCGTCTACAGATGCGAAGGCATACACTGTTTCCACGCAGGCGGCAGCCCAGGAAGCGCTGGTTGGCATCAACGATGCCATCGTATCCAAGGACAAGATTCGCGCCCATCTTGGCGCGCTGCAGAACCGTCTCGAGAACACGGTTACCAACCTGACCACCCAGGCGGAGAACTTGCAGGCATCTGAATCGCGGATTTCGGATGTGGATGTGGCAACAGAAATGACCCAGTTTGTGCGCAACCAAATCCTGACCCAGTCCGCTGTGGCAATGCTGAGCCAGGCCAACTCCATGCCGCAGATGGCAATGCAGCTTATCGGCTAGGTTTCGCCCTCATGGACAGGCTCCTGTCTTGTCTGGAGCCTGTTCATGTTCAGGGAATTCCTGATTGGCATTTTTAAAGGTCTCAAGGGCGAGGGCCGCTGCTGCGTGCTCCGCCCTTTTGGCGCTTTTCTCCAGGCCCACAAACTCCTGGCCATCTGGCAAAATCAGCTTCACTTCAAAGGTTTTGGCGTGATCCGGGCCGCTCTGCCCCAGGCGAATATAATTTGGCGTTTCCCTGTAGAGTTTCTGGCAGAGCTCCTGTAATCTGGATTTCGCATCCTTTTTTGTTTCCAGGCGGCTGGCTTCCTCCCAGCGCTTGCGATACACCCATTTGACCACCTTGCGCGCGCTTTCAATGCCGCCATCTTCATAAATCGCAGCAAGCACGGCTTCAAAGGCATCCGCGATAATTGAGTCCCTATCCCTGCCGGCATTATGTTCTTCGCCGCGTCCCAGAAGCAGCGCCTTGTCAATCCCCAGTTCTCGTCCCAGACGCGCCAGCTCGGCTTCGCTTACCAACCTCGCGCGTATTTCTGTGAGCGCCCCTTCGCGAAATTGGGGATAGCGATGGTAAAGCTCGTCAGTAATGCAGAGCTCAAGCACGGCATCGCCCAGAAATTCAAGGCGCTGGTTGTTCAGCCCTTCCATCTGGTGCTCATTGGCCCAGCTGGAATGCATCAGGGCATGCGTAAGCAATTGCATATCGCGGAAATTATAGCCCAGTTTTTGCTGCAGCGGCACTTCAGATGGCAAATGTGTTTCTCCTTTTGCCTTCCTGTGGCCGGCAATATCATTTACTGGCCACAGGATGCCAGTTCATGCGGCCAGTTCAGGCTATTCATTCCCTGAAGCAAGCCCAAAATCGGCTTGACCAAACCGGACCAGGCTTTTATTTATAAACGGCGCGGCTGATTTCGCAGGCCGCACGAATCAGGCGCAACGCCGCTTTTGGCGCCGCAAGGATCTGGTGCATTATCCAAAGGAGTTCTTCATGTCTTATGATATCCGGCTTATGAAACTTGTAACTGGCGAACTGGTAATTGGCAAATATCAGGAAGCCACGGATAGCCTCACAGAGGTCGCTGCGATCCAGACCATCCCTGCGCAGCAGGGCGTGCAGATGATGATGCTTCCGTATGGCTATCCGTTTGAACCCGATTTTACCGGCACGCTGGATGGCAAGTTCTTTCTCTATCGCTACGCCAATACTCCAAAGGAGCTCCAGGATAAGTATATAGAGGCCAGCACAAACCTCACTGTAGCGGGCGGTCTGGGCAAATTGCAGTTTGGCAATGCCTCAAACGTTTCTTCGCCAAGCGGTCTGATCACAAATTAAAAGCCACGCTCCTGATCTAAAAACAATTCGCCAACGCATTTGCGCCCCGGAGTATTCTTTGCCCCGGGGCTTTTCTTTGCAAATTTTCTGGCAGGAGGAAGCTACCTGTCTACGCGCACATCCACCCCATCGCCTGCCTTGAAGGGCACCAGCACCACCTTTCTGGCTGGCATTTTGAGATCAATTACTACGCGGGTCTTGTCGCCTGACTGGCCAACTCGCACTGCGCTGACCAGATCGTTCTTTGGCACGCCGGGATTTGCAGGGAATTTCCAGTTTCCAGGCAAATCAACCACTACGCGATCAGGATTGGTAAGGGTCATTGAAGAATAGTCCAGCTTGCCCGCGCCGCCAATTCGCACAGTAGCGCCTCTTTCACGGGAATAGATGACGAACCTGTTTATTACGCGCGCCCCTTTTACTGCCTGTGCCGGCGCCTGGGTCGCCGCTGGTTGCTGGGCTGGCCTTGGATCCTGGCGGACTGGCTCGGCAACGGGAGCTGTTCTTGCAGGCGCAGGCGCCGGTTTTGCCTGTGGCTCCTGTGGGACAGGCTCGACTGGCGGAGTAACAGGCAGGCGCGGCTCGCTGATTTCGGCTGGAGCTGCATAGGCAGGCACAGGCTCTGGCGATGTCGGCGACAGCGAGGGAGACTCCATGGGCGCTGCGGGCTCCTCCGCCTTGTAGGCTGGATGCTCCTCCACGATTGGCGGCGCCAGGGCCTCGGCTGCATTGGCGATTTCAAGCTCCCTTGCCGCAGCTTCCATTTCGCTTGCGCGCGTATCCGGCTGCTCCGTCACAGGCAGTGACGCAACAGGAGTGGACTTGCGGCCCAGCCGGTCATTTAGCATTACCAGTAACATTCCCAATATGCAGACTGCCAGGACTATGCCCAGAAAAACCTTGTTCATGTCGCCCCCGCAAAATTGCGACAGGATGATTTATAACGGAACGGCCTGACAACTCAGGCTTTTTACTCGTCAACCGGCTTTTTTCTTGCCTCCGCAAACTGGCGCTCGCGCTCAATATGACGTTCCAGCCGCTCATATACCTTTTCTGCCGGATCAATGCGGATGGCTTCTTGCAGCTGCCGCGCGGCATCATCATAGCGGCCCAGGATGCCGTAAATCCTGGCCAGATTGAAACGCGCATGATCATCTTCCGGTGAGAGCTCCACTACACGGGAGGCACACTCCAGCGCAAGATCGGGCAATGCCTTTTTACGCAAGGCCACGCCAAAATCCCGGAACATATGCTTGTGCTCCAGTTTGATGCCTTTCCGGGTTGCAGCGATTCTGCCCAGGGAAGCAAGAGCTCCCTTTCTGTCTTTGGGCCTTGCAAGAGCGCGCAGGGCTTTTTCAAAAGTATCGCGCAGATCGGCTTCCGTTTGCCTGATGCTCCGCGCCCGCTCAAGCGCTGCAAAATTTTTATCGTCTGCTTCAGGCTTTGAGGTTTCCCCGGGCGCAAACTGACGGAAATCAGGCGTGACTACCGGAGCCGCGAGAATCAGTGGCTCCTGCTTGAACAAGGTCTGGAATTTTTCAGCTTGCACATGCTGGGCTGGCCCTTGCGCGGTATAGGCGGAATCCAGCTCCTGCACGGCATAAGTGCCGTCAGCCAGGCGCCATGCAAAATATTTAAGCTGGCGTTGCTGGCTCTTGAGTGAATATACGCCCAAAAATCTTGCGTTGCGCATGGCATAAATTTACATGATTCGCAGCTAATAGCAAGGCTGCCGCTTTACTGGCTGTTTTCTTCGCTATACACTGGCGCAATGCACGAAATGGCTATTGCGGCGAGTTTGCTGGAAATTGCTGAAGTTGAGGCAAAAGCGCAAAATTGCATGAAATTGCGCCGCCTTACTGTTCACTATGGCCAGATTTCAGGCATAATGCCAGAAGCTCTCGAGCTTGCATTTGCCGCGCTTGTCGCCGGCACGCCGCATGAAGGCGCGAAGCTCGATCTGGTCATGTTGCCATTGCGACTCAAATGTCCTTTTTGCCAGACCGTTTTTAGCGGCGCTGATTCAATTTTTGTTCCCTGCCCAACGTGTGGCGAGGAATTTGGCCATCATATTGAGCAGGGCAAGGAATTGCTGCTGGCGCGTCTTGAGGCGGATCCTTCCTAGCGCCTGTTTGCTGTCCTCAAGCAATGGCGCAAACATCTCAAACTTTTTCATGCCAGCCCATAAACATGGCATATGCCGGATTTGCTGTCTCCTCCTTGGGCGCGTAGCCCATGTCCGCGACGCGTTGCAAAAATTCCTCAAACGCGGCCTGCTTGTCTGCTGGCACCTCGAAACCCATTAGCACCCGCCCATAATCAGCGCCATGGTAGCGGTATTGAAAAAGCGTGATATTGAATTCGACGCGCATCGCGTTCATCAGGTTGAGCAGCGCGCCTGGCCGTTCCGGAAAGGCGAAGCGTAGCAACCTTTCATTGGCTATGGCAGGCGCATTGCCGCCAACCATGTGGCGAATGTGCAGCTTGGCCAGCTCATCATCGCTCAAATCCAGTGTCTGAAATCCGGCTGCTTCCAGATCGCCTATTAATTCCCTGGTATCGCGCCTGTCGCGAACCTTGATGCCTGCGAGCACCGCAGCTTTATCAGGATCCGCAAACCGGGTGCACAGCTCGGTGATGTTGCGTTTGCCAATTGATTCGCACAGCTTGCGGAAACTGCCAGCGCGCTCGGGAATTGTAATTGCAAGCAGCGCCTCGCGATCTGAGCCAATCTCCGATCGATCCACAACATGGCTCAGACGGTCGAAATTCATGTTNGCGCCGCTGACAACAGCGACAAGAGTCGAATCATCCATTTTTTTGCCGGCGCGCCAGCTGCGTAATCCGGCAAGCGCCAGGGCGCCCGCAGGCTCGGCCACTACGCGGGTCGCTTCAAATATATCCTTGATTGCGCCGCAAATTGCATCAGTATCCACTGTNACAATTTCATCGAGCAGATCGCGGCAGATTGCAAACGTTTCCTCGCCAACCTGNTTGACAGCAACGCCATCAGCGAACAGGCCCACTTCTTTCATNACAACCGGATAGCCNGCCTGTATGGATCTTGACATGGNATCGGAATCAACTGGCTCCACGCCAATCATCCTTATTTCCGGCCTGAGATTTTTAACGTAGGCCGCTATGCCGGCCGCCATGCCTCCGCCGCCAATCGGNACAAATATGGCGTCTATTTTTCCTGGATGCTGGCGCAGGATTTCCATTCCGATTGTGCCNTGCCCAGCTATAATGTCCGGATCCTCGAATGGGGGAATGTACACCGCCCCAGTCTGGCGGATCAGTTCCTGGGCATGGCTGAACGCATCGCTATAGGATTCGCCGGAAAGCACTACCTGGCCGCCGAGTCTGCGCACTGCGTTGATTTTGATTGCCGGCGTTGTGACCGGCATGACAATCGTGGCTTCGCAGCCAAGGCGGGAAGCGGCAAGGGCGACGCCTTGCGCGTGATTGCCTGCTGAAGCCGCAATTACACCTCTGCTGAGCTCTTCCGGCCCAAGNCTGGCCATTTTGTTATATGCGCCGCGCAGCTTGAAGGAAAACACTGGCTGCAAGTCCTCGCGNTTGAGCAGAATTCTGCTGCCAAGCCTGCGTGACAGCTGNGGCGCTTCTTCCAGCGGCGTTTCGACTGCCACATCATAAACACGGCTTAATAAAATGCGCTGCAAGTAATCTGAATGCTTGTTCACATTGTGTCCTTTGTGCCGTGGAAGGCGCTCTTCATGCTACCGGGCCTGGAANCCNNGCCNNGTCCGNAAAAGGCNGCCAGTCTGCCAGCAAATACGGCGCCTGTATTGGTTTCAAATTCCGTATCGGTTTCCAGNCCTGGCAACAGGCATCTGAAAACAGGCANGGAAATGTCAGGTCTTGTCAAATCAATATAAACAGGGTTCAATCCGCNATCCATAAGCGCGNTTTCCAGAAGCTTCAGATTTGCCTTGTCATTTCCTAGACTGTAATCAGGCAAATCTTCAAGAAAGCGCACAGGCTGGTCTAGCGGCGCCCTTGCTGAAGGCGAGGGCCGNCCGGTTNCCCATGAATATGGCCAGGGCGTCTCGGTCAGGGCGGCCAGAGCAGCTTTTTTGCCAGAGAGANTGGCGCCAGTCGCCTGGCTGATTGAGCCGTCNANGCCTTTCACAAAACACCGGTAAGCTGGCAGGCCCAATTCAGTGGTGATATCCTGGAGCTGGACGTGAATGCCGCGCCAGCGGTAATCGTCCAGAAGCCCCTGAAGGTGAGGGTCGCGNCTGGCCGGCCGAAAACATTGNCCTGGCAGAAAAGGGGTTGTGGCATGGGCATGGCGTTCAAGCACTTCTGTCAGCGCCGCAAGTTGCGCCTGTTCAGGCGTNTGGCCTGCTCCAAGNCCGGTGGAATCCACTGGCTCACAGATGGCCGGCTCGTCCAGATTCAGGAAAAGNTAGACTGCCTGAGCCGGAACGCATACCAATCGCCCAAGACAGTCCGAGCCTTCGCGCCAGAAGATGGGCTCATCNTCGNCAAAAGCAAACGCAGTTGCAGGCAGNATATACGGGGTGCCNGCGNCTGCCAGAGAGCGGCGGCTGGCTTTGGNCAGGNCCCAGCCATTNGCCTGCAGGGGGGCGCCTTNTATTCGCGCAAAGGCGCTTGCTCTCTCCACGATCTCCATGATGCATGAAATTTTAGCCTGGCCAAGNGACAGTCCCCTGCCATAAGCTGTTGCCACGCCTTTGAGCGAATGCNTGTTCGCGCCTCCTGCCACGCCNNAATCAAGATGCCATTCGCGCAAGAGCGCGACAGGAGACAGGGAAGCCTCGTGGCGCAGCTCTGAACTGGAAACTATGCCAAGCTTCGCGAGAGCCTGATTCGCGTATTCATAAAGCGATTTCACATCCTGGGCAGGCGCCGGAGCTTTATTGCCAGCCTGAGCGGCAAATCTGGCTTTCAGCTTGCAGGACATGTTCCCAATGTGCGCCCTTGCCGTGATGATTTCCAGTTCCGATTCAGAAAGCTCAATGGGCGTATGCAGATGGATATTCGCATGGAATTTCTCCAGCAGATTCTTTGGCAAGCGGTCTGGAAATTCGCTATGCGTCTCGCTGGCTGGAGTTTGGCCTTCCTGCCTATGGGCGATATGCTGGCGCAATTCTGGGAGCTGGCTTGCGGCTTCCAGGAGCACCTTCAGGCCTGCAGCGCTGGCTTGCATTTGTCTTGCGCGGTTGGGCAAATCCCTGGCCCCGCATCGCAGCAGGAGCGAAAGGCAATAGCGATGCAGGAATTTGTCAAATGGGCGGGATTCCAGCAGCTGGAGGGCGCTTTCAAAATCCGGCGCAGGCTCCGGCACACAGGTGAAATAGCCTGTTGCGGAGCTGGTTCTTACGTGGGCGTATCTGTATTCCATGCTAGAATTGATTTAAAAAAAACGGGCCCGCAGGCCCGTGATCGCCAATCTGGAACTGAAAGGGATATTAACGCTTCGAGTACTGGTAGCGGGCGCGGGCTGCGCGCAGGCCATACTTTTTGCGCTCTTTTTTACGGGCATCCCGAGTCAGGAAACCGGCTTTTTTAAGGGCGCCGCGCAATTCCGGATCAACAAGCAAAAGCGCGCGGGAAATGCCATGCCGCACTGCCTCGGCCTGGCCGGTAACACCGCCGCCTGAAACATTGACGCGCACATCCAGCTTGTCCGCCAGACGGGAGATAGCCAGTGGCTGCCGTACGATCATTTGTAAAGTCTTGCGCGGGAAGTAATCCTCGCATGAGCGGCCATTGATGGTAATCTCTCCCGCGCCTGCATATATGCGCGCGCGCGCCGTTGCGGTCTTGCGTCTGCCTGTGCCATATTCAAACTTGGCGCTCATTTTTAGGCTCCTTTGTGATAGGGCAGAACCAGCGGCTGGGGCTTTTGCGCCGCATGCGGATGATTGGGGCCAACATATATCTTGAGTTTCTTCAGTATGGCGCGTCCAAGCTTGTTTCTTGGCAACATGCCCTTGACTGCGTGCATGATGACGCGTTTTGGATGGCGCGCGAGCATTTCGCCAAGGGAAATTTCCTTCAGGCCGCCAACCCACCCGGAATGGCGATAGTATTCTTTTTCAAGCAGCTTTTTGCCAGTTACCCTGATCTTTTCACAATTTACGACGACAATGAAATCGCCGTTGTCCATGTGGGGGGAGAACTCCGGCTTGTATTTGCCGCGCAGCCTGTTGGCAATCTGGCTTGCGAAGCGGCCCAATATCTGGCCATCGGCATCAACCACATACCATTTGCGGTCAATATCCTTTGGCCTGAGCGAAAATGTTTTCATATTTGTGCTCCTGGCGCCTGCCCTTGGCAGCGCAAAATTTGGCTCTCTCAAAGGCTATGGCACAAGGCGCGTCCAAAGAGAGGCAAAACGGCTTTTTAGAGAATAATGCGCCTTGTGTCAAGCACGGAATCACTGATTTTGAGGCTGAGTCCGAGAAAAGCAAGGGGCTGCGGCCAGCTACCGCAACCCCTTGAAATATCTGGTGGAGAAGGGGAGACTTGAACTCCTGACTTCCGCCTTGCGAAGGCGGCGCTCTCCCAACTGAGCTACTTCCCCACAACAAGGATTTTTAATTTTTTTAAGTTTGAAAGTCAACCTGGGATTTTGACAAAACTTGCCGTCCGCAACTCATGGCAATCGCGTAAAGAAATATTAAGATTCCTTTAGGGGATTTTTAGAGTCTGGTAGCCTTCCGGCAGGATGATTACCAAAGGAGTCGAACCATTTTGAATCAATTATCAAACTATTTGGAAGTGTGGATGATCCGCGTCAGGCTGGGAAAGTGCAATATCCGCTCCCTGAAATTCTCTTGCTGGTGCTATGCGTGGCTATCTGTAGCGCTGATTCCATTGTAGAAATTGCTAAATTAGACGAAGTGAAGCTTGATTTTTTGCGTACTTTGCTTCCATATAAAAATGGCATTTCAAGCCATGATAAAATTGGCATACTATTGGCTTCCATTGATCATCGCCAATTCAACGAAACCTTTATAAAGTATACCAATGAAGTTTTATAATCCATCCCAGAA